>JANONY010000048.1:0-1914 GCA_031421055.1 Actinomycetes bacterium
CTCGACGAGAAGGTCGCGCGGCTGCACCTTGCGGCGCTAGGCGTGAAGCTTACGACGCTCACGCCTTCGCAGGCGAAGTACCTCGGTGTGAGCGTTGATGGGCCGTACAAATTGGATCACTACCGCTACTAGGCGTCTCGCTCCGGAAAGCGGTGCGGAAGCCCCGTCAGTACCGGGCGTAGTTGCTCGAGGCGGCGCTTCTCGAGTTGCAGGGCCGCGAACTCCCGGTCGCGCCGCAGCGAGGCGACGGCGGCGAGAAAGAGCTCGGCGTCAGCCTCGGGCAGTGGTGACACGTAGACCGAGGCCTCGTGCGCAAGCAGGCGGCCGAGCCGCAATCGGGTGTCGTGGCTGAGCCCGTGCACATGGGCGAGGTACTGCGCGATTCGGCGTGCGAGTCCGTCGGGCATGCGCGCAACATCGGCCGTCTTCGACCATTCAACGAGTTCGAGGGGCACTCCGTAGATGGGTGTCTGAATGTGGGGGATGCGTTCGTGCTGGCTGTAGGTGCCTGCGACCAGATCACCAAGTCGCTTCGCTCGCGCGTTAAAAAGCCCGACGAGCAACGCTCCGCCTCCGAGGGTGCTGAATATTTCGAGCACGCCGAGCATGCCGCGAATGGCCGCATGCCGAAGACCGATCGATCCGCCATCATCGCGCACGATCCGTGCGCCAACCGCCAGCTTGCCTAGCGACCTGCCGTGCGACAGCGTTTCAACGGTAACGGGAGCAACGAAGATGAAGAGCACGAGAGCGACGACGCTGATCGCGGTCATGAGTGCCTCGTCGAGGCCAGCATTGACGGCGGCGCTGATGAAAACCAGCACCGCGAGCAGGTAGCTGCCGAGGTAGAGAAGCAAGTCGATCGCCGAGCCGGCGGCACGAAGCACGAACCCGGTCGGCCGCAGGTCGAGGGCGACCGCCTCACCAGTGATGAGCTCGTCGTTTTGCTCGTCGTAGTGCACCGAGTCAGTGACAGTGGGCGCAGGCATGCCATCATTTAAGCAGATGGACATCGACGCATACACCGCCGCGCATCGCGATGAGTGGGAGCGCCTTGCCCAGCTCGGCAAGCAGAGTCGATTCAGCGGGGCTGAGGCTGATGAGCTCATCGACCGATACCAGTCGGGCGCAGCGCAACTGTCAGCGATTCGCAGCACGGCTGGTTCATCTGTGCAGGGCGATCGCCTCTCGCTCTACCTCTCGCGGGCGCGGCTTCGGTTCACCGGAACACCGGCAAACCTGCTGAGCCGCATGCCGGCGTTCTTCGTGTTGGCCATACCGGCTGCTCTGTACCGCGTGCGGTGGCTGAGCCTTGCACTCGTGCTCTCCAGCGCTCTCGTGTCCGTGCTCTACTACGCATGGGTCGCCGGTGATCCTCGCGTCTTCGCCCTGCTCGGCCCAGAGAACGAGTTGAGAAAGTACGCCGAGAGCACCTTCTTCGACTACTACTCAGAGAACTCCGAGACGTCATTTACGGCCTTCGTCTGGACAAACAATGCCTGGCTGGCAGCGCAGGGCGTCGCCTTCGGCATCCTCGGCGTGTGGGTTCCTTACATGCTGTTCAGCACCTTCTCGCAACTGGGCATGTCGGCGGCAATACTCGACCACTACGGCCGTCTTGGCGACTTCTTTCTTTACATCGCTCCGCACGGTCAGCTCGAGCTCTACGCAATCTTCGTCGCAGGAGCGGCCGGCCTCTCGATCTTTTGGTCGTGGGTTGCGCCGGGGGCGAAGGGCCGCGCGCAGTCCCTTGCTGACGCGGGTCGCTCTCTGATCACGGTGGCCGTCGGCCTGATGTTTGCGCTCTTGCTCAGCGGCCTGATCGAGGGATTCATCACTCGCCAACCGTGGCCGTGGTCGATCAAGATTGGCATTGGCACCGTCGCTGGCCAATCGCTGCTTTGGTGCCGATGC
>JANONY010000049.1:0-4878 GCA_031421055.1 Actinomycetes bacterium
CCGGGTAGGCCAGGGGGTGAGGAAGGGCCACTAGAGGGTCGCGAACCCCAGTTCGCGGGCGACTGCGGCCTGCTCGGCGTCGCGAGTCGCGAAGCCGAGCTGTTCGCCCGGCTCTGCGAGCGCGGGCAGCGCGAGGCTTGCGCAGGCTAGGTGCCAGGCGTCCATTGCTCGTGTGCCATGACGCTTCACTATTGACAGCGCGATGCCTTCGACCTCTGCTTGGAGCACGTCGACGGTCATGATTGCTCCTGTGGTGATGTCGGCTTCGAGGCCAGCCACTAGCTCGGCGGCATCCCTTCCGCGCGCTCTCGCTGATCGTATGAGCGCTCCCGTCACTTCAATCCGGGTCCATGAGCCCGTAACTATTGTGTTCTCCGGATTGCGAAGCACAGCGACGGCCGCGTTGTGACCCGGCTCATCGGCCAAGTAGGCGCGAGCAACAATAGATGAGTCGACATAGACAATCACCGCACGTCCCTCCAGTCGGCAGTTATCTCATCGAGAACGGGCCCAGCCCCCCGCATCGACGCAAGAGCCCGCTCGCGCAGTGCCTCCAGCTCTGCAGCGGTTATCGCCGGCACCTCCGGCCGTGGCGTACGCGGGCGATCGCGGCCGATCTCGCCGAGCGCCATCAGTCGAAGCTGCAGGCGGTCGCGCCGCGAGAGATTGGCTGGGTCGATTGCAAGGCCGAGCACCTTGTTGGCCAGGGCGTTGACCGAGACACCCGCGGCTCGCGCCTGCATGGTGAGCCGGGCATGAAGCTCGTCGTCTACACGAAGCAGGAGTTGTTTCATGCGACGATGATATCATCCGTCGCTTGTGATATCACGGATAGAATGCTGCGATGGGTCTACGCAAAAACATCGAGCGCGTAACCCAGTTCGTGCAGGGACTCAAGGTCATGCGCGTGTTTACCAAGTACAACCAGCGGCGCGGTTCGATACTCGCGGCTGGCCTCTCGTACCAGGCGATCTTCGCCGTCTTCGCCGGGCTCTGGGTGAGCTTCTCGGTGGCAGGGATCGTCATTCAGTCGGCGCCAGAACTGCGCGACGCTCTGTTCACCGTCATCAATCAGTCGGTGCCAGGGCTCATCGACGACGGCCCGGGTGACGGAGCGATCGACCCAGACAAGCTGTTTGCGACCGGCACACTGACCGTGACCGGCGTTATCGCGCTGCTCGGGTTGCTGTTCACCGCCCTCGGCTGGCTCGCGTCGGGGCGCGATGCGGTTCGCACGATGTTTGCGCTGCCACCAGACGCCCTCAACTTCTTTCTGATGAAGCTCAAGGACCTCGCACTCGCACTCGGCTTCGGCCTCGTTTTGCTCATCTCTGCTGCGCTGTCGATTGGAAGCACAGCGGCCCTCGCCTGGGTGTTCGACGCACTCAATGTAAGCAATGATTCCGTCGCCGCCTTCGTCGCCGCACGCGTCGTCGGTCTCGCGCTCGCGTTCATCATCGATGTTCTCGCACTCGGCGTCTTCTACCGCGTGGTTGCCGGTGTGCCAATTCCGCTTCGGCAGCTCGCGCCTGGCGCCTTCCTTGGCGCGCTCGCACTCGGCGCGCTGAAAGCGCTTGGCGGCGTGCTGCTCGGCGGCGCGACCAGCAACCCGCTTCTCGCCGGGTTTGCCGTGATCATCGGGTTGCTGATCTGGTTCAACCTGATCTGCCAAGTGATCCTCTACTTCGCGTCGTGGATCGCGGTTGGGCTCGCCGACCGCGGCATCGATCTGCCCACTCCCCCGCACTCTGAACCCGTGCGTCGAAAGCCACTCGGGCGGCCGCGATTGCGTCGTAGGGGCTAGCTAGGATCGATCGCATGGCCAAGCCGCTTCGCATCGCATCCGTCAATGTCAATGGCATTCGTGCCTCGTTCACCAAGGGAATGCGCGAGTGGCTCGCCGAGCGCGACGTCGACATTCTCGCCATGCAAGAGGTGCGCGCGACGACCGAGATCGTGCAAGACCTGCTTGGGCCAGAGTGGGACGTGCTGCACGACGCCGCGACCGCGAAGGGCCGCGCCGGGGTGGCGCTCGCGTCACGCCGCAGGGCCTCTATCCATCGTGTCGCGCTCGGGGCCGACGAGTTCGACAGCGCGGGCCGCTGGCTCGAGGCCGACTACGAGGTCGGTTCTTCCGTTGTCACAGTGGTGAGCACCTACGTGCACTCCGGTGAGGTCGGCACCCCAAAGCAGGTCGAGAAGTACAAATTTCTCGACGCGATGACCGAGCGGATGCCGCACATCGTCGCACACAACCCGCTAGCCGTGATCATGGGCGACCTCAATGTCGGCCACCGTGAACTCGACATCAAGAATTGGAAGGGCAACCGCAAGAACGCTGGCTTCTTGCCAGAAGAGCGCGCATACTTCGACCGCTTCTTCGGCCCCCTCGGTGACGCCGTTGAGGGCGCGGACGGTTCGCACGCTCCCGGCCTTGGCTGGGTGGATGTCGGCCGCCAGTGGGCAGGCGAGGTGCCAGGCCCGTACACCTGGTGGTCGCAGCGCGGCCAGGCCTTCGACACCGACACCGGATGGCGCATCGACTACCACGTGGCGACGCCCTCGCTCGCGGCAAAAGCCGTCGCCTACGACGTAGACCGGGCGCCGGCGTGGGACAAACGCTGGAGCGACCACGCGCCGGTAGTGGTGGGCTACGCGCTCTAGTATTCGCCGCACGGCGGTGCCACACTTGGCCGCATGGCAACCATCGACAAAGAAACGTCAACAACCACCGCTTCGCTACGTGCCATTGACCGACGCATCCTGATCGGCGGAACGGCCGCGCTCGCGCTCCTTGCCGCATCGACGGTCGGGCTCGGAGTGTACGCGAGTGGCGAGACGACGCGGGCGGCCGAAACTGCGTGTCGCGCCTCGATCATCTCCATTGGCTCGACCCTCTCTCTCGGCGAAGAGGTGCGCGTTCGCGACCTGCGAAACGTCGACACGACATCCGACCCGCAAGCCGCACGGCTCGTCGCGGAATACACGCAGGGCCTAGGGCCGAGCCAGCCGGGGCAGAGCGTCTACATTGTCACTGGAAATGTAGGAGCCTCAACCCTCGACGGTCAGTCCTTGAGCTGCCTTGTCGTGTTTGAGCGTTCCGCGATCGGTACCGCCACAATCATCTCGATCACTCTCGCGTAGTAGCTCGCGCACGCTCGCTTGGTGACCTCGACCGGGCGTCGCCGAGCCGCAAGCGCCGATACTCTAGAACGCATGAGCACCACGCCCCGCCTGTTCTCTGGCATGCAGCCGAGCGCCGACTCCCTGCACATTGGCAACTACATCGGGGCGCTACTGCAGTGGAAGGAGCTGCAGTCGACGCACGACGCCGTGTTTTGCGTCGTCGACCTGCACGCGATCACGGTTGCGCAAGACCCGGCAGCACTACGCGCCGCGACGCGGCGCACGGCCGCCCAGTACATCGCCGCCGGGATTGACCCTGACCACTCGATTCTGTTCGTGCAGTCGCACGTGCCAGCGCATCCTCAGCTAGCTTGGGTTCTCAACTCGATCACGGGTTTCGGCGAGGCGAGCCGAATGATCCAGTTCAAAGACAAGTCGCACAAGCAGGGGGCGGATGGCACCAACGTCGGCCTATTCACCTACCCGGTGCTACAGGCGGCCGACATTCTGCTGTACAACACGGATGTCGTGCCGGTCGGCGAAGACCAACGCCAGCACATCGAGCTGACGCGCGATCTCGCGGTGCGGTTCAACGCGCGATTCGGCGACACGTTTGTGGTGCCAGAGCCGAAGATTCAGAAGGAAACTGCGAAGGTCTACGACCTGCAGGAGCCCTCGTCGAAGATGAGCAAGTCGGCCGCGAACGACAAGGGCGTGGTGTGGCTGCTTGACGAGCCCTCGGCGAGCGCGAAAAAGATAATGTCGGCGACGACCGACAGCGATGGGTCGGTGCGCTTCGACGCGGCGGCAAAGCCGGGCATCTCGAACCTGCTCACCATCTACTCGGTGCTCTCGGGTTCGCCCATCGCCGCGCTCGAAGATCAGTTCTCTGGCAGCGGCTATGGCGACTTCAAGAAGGCACTCGCTACCGTTGTGGTCGACACGTTCGAGCCGATCCGAGCGCGCGCGCTCGAGTTGCTCGACGACCCAGCTGAGCTCGACCGCATCCTCGCTCGCAACGCCGATCGCGCCGCCGAGATCGCCGACGCGACGCTCGCGACGGTGTACGACCGCGTGGGATTCCTGCCGCGCACATGATGCCGGTTGTGCTGCGCACGCAGCGGCTCGTGCTCGACGCGCCTCAGTCGTCAGACCTCGATGCGATCGTCGAGTATTGCCGCGACCCGCTGTTCGAGCGATTTATGACACTGCCGTGGCCGTACGAACCGCAGCACGCCTCGTTCTTTATTGACCAGCTTGCGCCAAACGGGTGGGCGAGCGGTGATGAGCTGACGTGGGTTCTGCGCGAGCGAGAGGGTGGGCCGCTGCTCGGAGCCATCGGCTGGCGCGCTGATGGCAACGCCCTTGGCTACTGGCTTGGCGCCCCGCACCGCGGCAAGGGGTACATGAGCGAGGCGGTTGTCGCCGTCGCTGACTACCTCTTCGGCACGCTCGGGCTTGCCTCGATCGCGTGGGAGTGCGTCGTCGGCAACACGGCCTCGGCCGGCGTCGCCCGAGCTGCTGGTTTTCGCTACACCGGGTCGGGTGCTTCGCGGATCGCCTTTCGCGACGGCTCTCACCCCGAAGCATGGCACGGCGCACTCGCGGCGGACGATAGAGATCGGAAGCCCGGATGGCCCATATAGACGTCGTACTCTTCGACCTCGACGACACGCTCTTCGCGCACTCAGCAGCCGTGGCGAGCGGCGTCGCGGCGCACCGCTCTGCACACGGAGGACTTCTCGCTGCGGC
>JANONY010000050.1:0-2098 GCA_031421055.1 Actinomycetes bacterium
TGCTGCGGCGCTCGCCTACTCGACCGCAGCTGGCTCTCCATGCCATTCGACGGCCCGGTCTTGCCGCCGCACCCCGCTCCTGCTCCTGCTCCTGCCGCGCATTCTTGTTTGAACTGATTAGAACATACATTCGAATGTGTGTTACAATGAATTAATCGTGCCAACGACTTCTAGGAGTTCTTCGTGGCACGCGCGCATCTACTCGAGATCACAACTGATCTCATCGCGCGTCTCGATGCGACGCCGGGTTTACGGCTGGAGTCCGATGAGTCCGTCACCTCCCTGCTCGCTGCGCTCGGCGACGCGCGGCGCGCCGTCGACTCGATCGGGGCAGAGCTTGCGGCAGAACTTTCGCTGAGGTCGGAGGTTCCGGAGTCGTCTCTCGCCCGCAGGCTTGGCGAGCGCACGCCGGCGCTCGCGGTCGCACGACTGACCGGAATCGACCCGGCCGAGGCCCACGACTGGTGCGCCGCTGGGCTAGCGAGCGCCGCGCGCGCGAGCATGAGCGGTGAGCTCCTCCCTCCACGGCACGAGGCGACCGCAAACAGCTTGGCTCAAGCAGTGATCACGCCGCGCTCCGCGCGCACAATTGTCGACGCACTCGATGCCGTCGCTGCAAGGGCGAGTCTCGACGACGTGGCCGACGTCGAACGGGTGTTGCTCGACTACGCGCCAGGGCTTACCGCTCGCGAACTCGCGAAGCTATGCCGGCAGGTGATCGACAGATTCGACCCCGACGGAGCAGAGCCGCGCGAAGACGAACTCCGTGCCCGCGCCGGCGTCACGCTCATGAATCGTCGCGACGGCCTGATCACGATGATGGCGACGATGCACCCGGAGGCGGCTGGCTTCATCATCACAGCCATGGATGCGCGAACGGCGCCGAAACGAGCCCTCACCTTCGTCGACGCCGCCGCTGTCGACCCCGCCGCCGTTGACCCAACGACCACCGACGACCGCCCGCTCGCCCAGAAGCGCCTCGACGCGCTCATGTCAATAGCGCGGGAGTCTCTCGCTCACGACCACGGACAGCTGGCCGGCACTTCAGTGACCATGAGCGTGATCATGACCCTCGAGTCCCTGTTGACGGGGCTCGGCGTCGCGCACATTGAGGGCATCGACGAGCCAATTAGCGCGAGCACGGCCCGGCGCCTCGCAAGTGACGCCATGATTATCCCGATCGTGCTTGGCGGCGACAGTCAGCCTCTCGATGTCGGCATCGGTCGCCGCCTCTTCACCGAAGCCCAGCGACGAGCCCTCGCGGTGCGCGACGGAGGGTGCATCTGGAACGGATGCACTGCGCCACCCGGGTGGTGCGAAGTCGCGCACGTCACAGGCTGGGCACTCGGAGGCAAAACCGATCTCGCAAACGGTGCGCTGATGTGCGCGTTCCATCATCGACGGTTCGACAACGACGCTTGGGAGCTTGAAGACCGCGAGGGAGTCTTCTGGCTCATACCGCCAGCGTGGGTCGACGCCAGCCGCACCCCGCGGCGCGCAGGCCGGTTGCCTGCGGTCGCGTGAGGTGTGAGGCGCTTGGTTTTTGTGCGCACGACCTACTTGGCGACGGCCGACCTGCGGGCGGGCGCCTTGCTTGCGGCGGCGTTGCTTGCGGCGGCCTTGGTCGCGGCAGCCTTCGGAGCAGGCGCCAACTTCTTGACCGTCGTACCTACGCGACCAGCCGCGCCCGCAGACTTCTCTGCACCAGGCGCGGGAATGATCTTGCCCGGGTTGAAGTTTTGACCAGGGTCGGCTCCGGCAAAGAGTGCCTTCATGACCACGACGCCGCCGGCCGAGATGTCGTCCTCAAGCCACGGCGAGTGCTCGATGCCAACGCCGTGGTGGTGCGAGATGGTCGCATCGTTGTCGACGAACGACTGCTGAATCGCGTTTTTGACCAAGTTGTACTCGGCGATCGGGTCTTTCTTGAAGACGAACGCGAAGGTGAAGTAGAGGCACGCGCCAGAGTGGTACGAGTGGCTCATGTGCGACATGACCCAGCCCTTGATGCCGATCTTGTCGTACGCGCCCTGCGCCGCGGCGTACGCAGCGTCGTGCACCTGGTTGAGTTTCGACCACGGTGCGGCGGTCTCCGAGA
>JANONY010000051.1:0-2900 GCA_031421055.1 Actinomycetes bacterium
CTCACCAACAACTCGATTTTCACGCCGCGCGATCTCAGTGCGCGCCTCAAAGCGAGCGGGCTGATTGTGCCAGAAGAGGCGATCTGGACCTCGGCCCTCGCCACAGCAGACTTTCTGCAATCCCAGATGCCGGGCGGCTCAGCCTTTGTGATCGGCGAGGCAGGCATCACCACCGCCCTGCACGAGGCCGGCTTTGTCATGACCGAGTCTTCGCCCGACTACGTCGTCATCGGCGAAACCCGCAACTACTCCTTCGAAGCGATCACCAAGGCCATCAGGCTCATCGGTGACGGCTCGCGATTCATTGCCACCAATCCGGATGCCACTGGGCCTAGCGCGGATGGCCCGATGCCAGCAACGGGCGCCGTGACAGCCCTGATCACCAAGGCCACAGGCAAGGAACCGTATGTGGTTGGCAAGCCGAACCCGATGATGTTTCGCTCGGCGATGAACAAGATCGGCGCGCACTCAGAGAACACCGGCATGATCGGCGACCGTATGGATACCGACATCATCGCGGGCATCGAAGCAGGCCTGCACACGATCCTCGTGCTCACCGGAATCAGCGATGAGGCCGAGATTGCGCGTTATCCATTCAGGCCGGATGAAGTTCTCGACTCGGTCGCCGACCTTGTCATGGGCGAGCTGGTCGAATCCGATCTCTGATTCTGGCCGTGGCTACGGGTCGTTGCCGGGAATCGTTGGCGCAAGGGTCTCGCTCGGAACCACCGCGTTCGCAACACTTGCTGTGAACGGCTCGGCCGAAGAACGACTCACGAAGCAGTAGAAGTCGCGTTGCCCGGCGTCCCAGTCCGCCGCGGTGACTGCGTAGCTCGCCGCGACCTGAATGTCAGAAAACTGACTAGCGAGCGAGTAGCTGACACTCTTCGGCGAGGTGCATAACAGGTTGATGCGTGACTGCAGCACGGCCTCGCCCGGGTACGGCGCATAGGCTTCGTCGCCGAAATAGCCGTGAAACACAAGTTGCGCCGCGTGCGGAGCTGCACAGTCGACGACGGTGTACTGCTCTTGCCACGCAGACACGAACGGATCAACGCACTCGCCACCAAGCAACTCGCTCCACGCATAATCTCCGGGGGCAACTGGTCCAACGGCTGGCGGCTGGGCGTCGACCACAACGGGTGCGACGGTGGGCTCTGCGGCAACGGGCGGCGGTGGAATGAGCGCGCTCAGCTGTGTTCCGACCATGAACAGGCCGCCGAGCGCGCGCGCCGCGACGAGGCCGCCAGCGACCCAGAGCAGCACCTTCTGCGCGGTTCCCAATGGCTCGCGGGGCTCGCGCTCACGAAGGTGCGTTGAGGCAGCGAAACCCTCGGATGCAAGCACGCCCGTCTCGTACTCCCGAAACTGGCTCTCACCGAACAGCGCATCGATCGCCGACCCCGACGCGCGCGGTCGAAGCCCCTCGTCGCGTAGTTCTGGCAATCCGACCGGTTGCGCGCCGAGCAGGTCGGTTGCCCCTCGGAACGAGTCGTCGAAGGGGTACGACTGTGTCGTCGGCGGGTCGAAGGCGTAGGCCTGCGTCGCTATGTCTGCAAAGGTGGGCGCGGGCGGCGGCACGAGGGGCGGCGGCGTTGAAGCGTGCGGGGGCTGGAATGGCGGTGTTGGCGGCGCTGTGGGTTGGTACGGCGCTGTTGGTTGATAAGGGGGCGCCGGCTGGTATTGCGGGGGCGACACCGGTCGTTGCGCGGTGGGTGGAGGTAATCCGTAGCTTCCGGTGGGAAACGTCGGGCCCGCTTGGGTCGGAGGCGCAACGAAGGGATAGCCGGGTGGAGGAGGCGCTTGCGGCGGCCCTCCGGACCACTGCGGCTGTGGGGGAGGCGGGGCGCTCTGTGGTGACTGTGGTGACTGGGGTGACTGGGGTGGCTGGGCGAACTCCGGCTGGGCCAAATCCGGCTCCGCCCACTCGGGCTTCTTTGGCGGATGGTTGCGGTTGAATCCTTCTGGGGGGTTGGCGTCTGTCACGGCGTGAGACCCAAATCATGCAGTCCGATGGCGTAGAAGTACGGATAACCCGCGGCTTCGATAATCTCGCGAGCGCCCGTTGCGCGGTCGACAACGACGGCGACGGCGGCGATCTCAGCGCCGACCTTGAGTAGCGCTTCAATCGCGGCGAGCGGTGATCCGCCGGTTGTTGAGGTGTCTTCGAGCACGACAACGCGCTTGCCGGCCAAGTCTGGGCCCTCAACCTGGCGGCCGCGACCGTGGTCCTTCGGCTCTTTGCGCACAACGAAGGCGTCGTAACTCTTTCCGAGGGCGAGGCCTTGGTGCAGCACGGCGGCCGCGATAGGGTCGGCGCCCATGGTGAGCCCGCCGACGGCGTCGACGTCCGGCACAGCTGCAATGAGGTCAACCATGACTTTGCCGATGAGCGGCGCGACGCGGTGATCGAGGCTCACGCGACGCAAATCGACGTAGTAGCTCGCCTTCTTGCCGCTCGTGAGCGTGAAGTCGCCATGGAACACCGCATCGGCCTTGATGAACTCGATGAGCTGCTGCTTCGCGTCAGTCACCCATACAGACTACCCACGCGGCGAGGCGAGAGACGCGCCAGGGGCGCTGTGCGACGGAGGCGAACGGTACCGTTGATTCATGCGTATTGCGACCTGGAACGTCAACTCGATTCGCACCCGTGTTGGCCGGGTCGTCGACTGGTTGGGCCGCGAAGACATCGACGTGCTCGCGATGCAAGAGATCAAATGCACGCCAGAGCAGTTTCCCGTCGAGGCCTTCGAAGCGGCAGGCTACGACGTAGTCGCGCACGGCCTCAACCAGTGGAACGGGGTCGCCTTCGCGAGCCGTCTGCCGATGTCAGATGTCGCAACCAATTTCGATCTGCAGCCCGGGTTTCTCAAGGGCGCTGAGGGTCCAGACCAGCC
>JANONY010000052.1:0-1761 GCA_031421055.1 Actinomycetes bacterium
CGGCGACATGGCCGAAACGGGGTCGCTGCTGTGGCCCGCGCTAGAGTCGCCAGCGTTCCGCGTTTGGAGGAGATCAAGGCCGTGAAATGTCAGTGGTCACTGGTTCACTGTGTATATGCAACCCCTCCTGCTCGACCCGGCCAACGCGGAAACCCGCGTGCAATTCGGCATGGCCGAAGCCGAGGTGGCGCAGCGCGCTCAGTGGCGAGCGTCGGCCGAGGTGTTCCGCGCGGCGGATGCGACTCTGCGTGAGGCGGCCGCGCATCCCGAGGTCTTCATCGACGCGAGCATGCTCCGTGGCGACGCCGTCGAGTTCGCCGAGCGCGCCGCCGCCGCCGACCTCGCGGTGCGCCTGAACCTGGCAGAAGCAACGGTTCGAAGCTATGCGCACGTGGCGGGCACACTGCGGCAGAGGCTCCCCGAGCTGTGGGCATGGTTCACCGACGGAGAGGTATCGACGCAGAATGCGCGCGAGGCCTCCATGATCGCCGGCGAACTGCCCGAAAGCCATTGGGCGCCCTTCGAAGCCCAGATCGTGGATGCGGCCCGAAGTCTCGCGCCCGCTCGGTTCCGCGCCAGGGCCCGCGCCATTCGCGAGAAGCTGCACGCCGACACCCTCACTGAACGCCGCGAATCGGCCGAGCTGAACCGAGGCGTCTGGGTCGAGCACGACCGCGACGGTATGGGTTGGCTCAACGCTTACCTTCCCAGCGAGCGCCTCGCCAAGATCAGCGCGCTTCTTGATGAGAGCGCCTTCGCCCTGTGCACCGCGCCCGACGAAGAGCGCACGATGGCGCAGTTGCGCGCCGACCTACTCTCCGACCTGCTCACCGGCGCAGGCAGTGCGTCGAAGGTCGGGGTCACCGTCGCTCTGACGATTCCGGCGCTCAGCCTGCTCGGGCACTCTGACGAGCCAGCCCTCTTGGAGGGCGTCGGCCCGATCGACATGGACACCGCACGGCGGCTGTGCGCGCAAGCGCCGTCGATCACCCGGTTGCTGACCGACCCCGTCACCGGCACCGTGCTGCAGATGGACTCGCACCAGTACCGCCCCTCGGCGGCGTTGAAACGGTGGCTCGCCATCGAGCAGGTAACGTGCGATTTCCCGGGATGTGGTCGCCGCGCCGCGCACTGCGATCTCGACCACACGCGGGCGTGGGCGGATGGCGGGTCCACCTCCGCAGCGAACCTCACCCATCGATGCCGCAAGCACCACACGATGAAGCACCAGACCAAGTGGCGGGTGGCGCGCCCGCCGGGCCGGGAACGCGCGGTATGGACCAGCCCGACCGGCTACAGCCGAGAAGCCGATCCGCCACCGTTCTAGGGGACACCCCTGCCATGATTGCGTGACGGGGTGCGGAGGAAAGCAGTGAACGACGAGCAACTAGTGGTTCTCTGGCGCCCAACAGGGCCGGAAGAAATCGAACTCATACGCGCGAGCAGGTCCACGCGTTGGCCGCCACGCCTTCCCGACCAGCCGATCTTCTACCCCGTGTTCAACACCCGGTGCTCAACGCCCGGTGCTCAACGAGGAGTACGCGACGATGATCGCGCGCGACTGGAACGTGAAAGCTTCCGGTGTCGGCTACGTCACCAGATTCTCGGTTCGAAAGTCGTACCTCGACGGCTTCGAGGTGCACCAGGTGGGCGGCAACACGATCCTTGAGTACTGGATCCCCGCCGAAGAGCTGGAAGAGTTCAACGACAATATCGTCGGACTGATCGAAGAAGTCGCGGTATTTCGGTAGCCGCTCAGCG
>JANONY010000053.1:0-38853 GCA_031421055.1 Actinomycetes bacterium
CGTCGGCACGATCACCGCCTCTGGGGAGCTGGACACGGTAGACCACGAGGTTGTTGTTGCCGCCATCCAGCGGGCCATTGCTTCATAATCGCCGATAAATCCGGCCGATGTGTGGTCACAACGACTAGGGTTTTCGACGTGAGGCATATTAGAAAAACCGTCGCCGCGGCGGCACTAGCTAGCGGACTTGTGCTGAGCCAGGTCGCGGCGGGGCAGGCTTCTGCTGCCGACATCCCAGCGCCCATCGAATTCATTGCCCCGGCGACGATCAGCACGGAGTACGGCGAGTACTGGAGCTTCGCCGTCACACCGAGTGGCGACTTTCTGTACGAGATCTTCAACAACGGCGGAAGCACGGTCACCAACACCGGGGCGCCGGCCGGCTACACGCCTGACCTTTCGCTCTACAGCCCCTCAGCCGGCACGTACGCGGGAAACCTCAGTGCCACCTATGTTTCCCCGCCGCTCGGCGTCGGTAGCTACACCTTCAAGATCACCGGCGAGCACCCGTCTCCACCAGACACCTACATCGGCGCGACAACGACCTCCGCGCAGCTAACCGTCACCAAGGCCGCACTCGGGATCGACTTGCGAGTGATCGCCGATCCTAACCACCCAGAGTCCGCCGTTGTCAGCGCGCAGTTCACTGGTCGCTTCGTCGACGAGTACGTCTCCTCGAGTTTCGACTACGCGGCGATTTCTCCGGCGGGGGAGTGGACGATCACCATCACAGACTCAGCGGGCGACGTGGCCATTGAGCGCAACTTCGAACGCTCCGCCGGTGACGACACTCTCGCGAGGAGTTTCTACTGGACGGGAGGGGAGGCCGACGCGGAATACACCGCGACCGCAACTTTCAGCCCAAGCGGTGCTTCCGGAGCCAACTTCACCGTTGCGCCCTCGAACACCTTCTCGTACACGGTGCCAGCGAGCGTCCGGCCGACGCCGAGTTCGACAGCACCCGCCGAGGCGGTGGGCGCGCTACCGGAGGCGAGCGAATTCAGCCTGCCGCTGTGGGCGCTCATTCTCGCGGCGGTGCTGATCGTCGGCCTCGGCGTGCTGGTGACACTGTTCAGCCTTCGACTTCATAGACGGTCCGCCGTGAGCACGCAAGGGGTTGCGTCGTGATCCGCAGGAGCGTCACCCGTGGGATTGCCTTAATTGGTGCGGTCCTTGTTGGTGCCGCGATGTCACTCGTGGCTCTACCGGCATCCGCAGCAGGGGTCGACACCGGGTTGACCTTCGAAACCGCCGGGCCGATCGAGGTCAGCTTTGGCGAGGAATGGCTGATCGTTCTCAACGCCGAAGTTCGATACGAGGGGGGACCGAACCTCCCGCTTGGCCCAGGTGACGGCACGGTCGACGTTTACCTTTCAGGCATTGGGGGGGCATTCGCAACGTCCCTGGCGATCCAGGCTGATGGTCGTGTGTACGTCTCGCAGTCGAGCACTGCTCCGCTGCTTGCCGCTGGCAGCTATGAAGTCAGCGCCATCTACAACCCTGTACCCGGCGGTTTCTACGCCTCGAGTCAAACAGGCTCACCATTCAGCCTGACCGTGACCCCGCTTGAGGTGGTGCCCAGTGTTCAGGTAGGCATCGACTCTGCGGTATCCGAGCGGCCCATCATCACCGCGAACGTCTCCGGCAGCTACCTCGACAGCACCGGGGGAGCGCCCGCCGGCACCTGGAAGTTCGACGTCACGGGCCCGAGCGGCGACGTGGTTTTCGAATCAGAGCGTGCGCAACTACAGGGCGGCACAGATTCAGTGCGCGTCGAAATCACTGCGAAGCTCGACAAGGGGGAGCGGTACACGGTCAACTCCACCTTTGTACCGGTTGCTGAACTGGCTGGGGGCCTCACGGTGTCAGCGATTTCACCCATCGACTTCAACACCCCCGCAGGCGGCCTTGGCGACACGATCGGCGCTGCAGTGCCAACGCCGCTGTGGCTTGCGCTGTTGTTGCTGGCGCTCGTGTTGGCACTCGCCACCGCCGCGATCGTGCTCGGGGTGAAGCTGCGAGGGCGGGCTGGCCCAACCCCTGACGCAACAGGAGCAGAGTCTGAGCGGCGCATACCGGGCGACCCCACAAATGTTGAGGTTGTCTCCCCGGAACAAATGGGACTGCCTGAGCCGGCGACCATCCCGGAGTTGGGTGGCGACACGGGCGCGACGAGAAAGCTGCCGACATCGACGACGTGGTTGCTCTCTGACGTAGAACCAGCGACCTCGTTGCCTGACTTCGCCGATGCGCCAACCGAACGCATCGACGCCGTCGTGATCCCCGCCGACGATTCGACCGAACTCATCGACACGTCAGAAACGCCGGCTGGCGATGGAAAGGCAGATTCCTAGGCGATCGCACTTCGCTGTTGTGACTGCACCGTGCATCTTGCACCTTGCATCCTGCATCCTGCATCCTGCATCCTGCATCCGATAATGCACATTATGTCAAGTAAACGCTGATCGCGGTCGCCAGCCCCGTGCACCCCGAGCGCTAACGCATCGAGACAAGTCACGCGCACCGCGTGCTCCCCCGCGGCGACAGGGCGGCCTGAAACTGTCTCTGTTTGGTTGAGCGTGTGTCGAGGCTGCTGGTTCGCTATGCTGGTGATTGCCTAGGAGGTAATCTCATTTTGGGACCTGACGCTCTACCTGACGCTCCGCCGAACGCTCAGCCGCGCGGCGAGGTTCCAGTGACGGGCTCCCCCACTGCCGAAACGGGGCAACCTCTGTCGACCGCCGCAAAGTCGCGGCGCCCTCGTAAAGCGCTTGTCGTCATCGTGCTGCTGGCGATCACGCTGGCCGCGGTGATCGCGACACTCGTGGTTTACCTCGTTCAACTTGGTCAAGCCAACGACCTCATCACCGAGCAGAAGAAGCAGATCGAGGAACAGAGCGAGCTCCTGGACAAAAAGGAGACGTTCAGCGCGGCTATCGGCGAACTGCTCTCGACCGCACGGTCGTTCGATGGGGTACTCATGACTTCGATCGTGCCCACCGACAAGTATGAGCATTTCGCTCGTCAGGCGTGGGTGCACCGCTGGAACTCGAACGCCGTTGATCGCGACATCGAACACGTGGTTGCAGCCACGGCAGAGCTCAAAGTTCTTCTGGCGGCTGCAAGCACGCAGGCGTCGACGAACGTTACCGGAACGGTCTACGAGACGGTCACCGACCAACTTGGCGGCGGCTTTGTCACCTCCACGCTCGAGGACGCCGACACCCTGTGCGGGGCCGACGTGCTTGGCTGCGTGTCCTCCGATGACCCGTACATTGTGCACTTCGACGCCGCCGACCACGCACTCCCCTACATGAACGACGTGCTGGCCACCGGGATCGCGTATCACGAGTTCGCCCACGTGCTTCAATTCACCAATCCGCAGCCGACCACGACCGCTCTTGATGCGTTCGGAGGCGACTCCGAGACGATGGCCGACTGCTATGCGCTCACCTACCTCCCCGGCTGGAAGCTGCACCACCGGGTCTGGGTGAGCAGCTACCAGTACTACGAGGTTGACATCGGATACGGCTACACCTGCAATGAATCGCAACGGCAAGTCATCCGCGACTGGTACGAGCAGCTTGGATACACAACAGGTCCCATCTCACAGAGCTGAGCAGAACAGAGCAGAGCTGAGCAGAGCAGACCTGAGCACATTGCTCGCGAACGAGAATCGTTTCCTCAAGCCAACGCAGAGTTTCGACTTCCGGGACCAAAGGCACTAACCCTCCCTCGCCGGGCTTGCGAAGCTGGGCCAATGCACCAGACAAGATGCGTCCGACAGATGCTGAGTTCGGCCCTGACTGGCTTCCCTCGTGCCGGAAGCACGCCGCTGCGGTGGCTGACATGAACCCCACCACCCCCGCTCCCAGCCTGAGCAGGCGCGGCTTCTTCGCCGTCGGCGGAGGTGCGCTTGCCGCGATCGCACTCGCGTCGTGCACACCAACACCACGGTTCGTCAGCCCGAGCGGTTCGCCAGTTCTACAAGCAGAGCTCGCCCGTGGCGGCACCGGCCGAGTCACCAGCGTCGACCTGGTGGCCTCAACGACGCAGATCGACCTCGCCGGCACCACAGCGGACACGTGGAGCTTCGGGTCGATTCCCGCGCCGACGATCCGACTGACGGCGGGCGACACCCTGCGCGCACGAATGAGCAATCAGCTCCCGGCAAGCACATCCGTGCACTGGCACGGCTTGGCGCTGCGAAACGACATGGACGGGGTTCCAGGCGCAACCCAAGCGGCGATCGAGGCCGGTGATGACTTCAACTACGAGTTCGTCGCCGCACAGCCGGGCACCTACTGGTTTCATCCGCACGTCGGCCCGCAGCTGGACCGTGGCCTGTACGGCGCGCTCATCGTCGAGGACCCTCACGAACCACTGCCCTACGACGACGAATGGGTGGTCATTCTCGACGACTGGTTGGATGGTGTAACCGGCACGCCTGACGACGTGCTTGAGGAGCTAGGCAGTGGGATGGGCGGGATGATGAGCGGCGGCACCGGCAGCCACATGCTGATGGGCGCCCGTTCTCAGCTGCTGGGCGGGGATGCCGGCGACGTCTTCTACCCGCACTACCTGATCAACGGCCGCCCGCCGGCCGACCCGGAGACCTTCACCAGCTCGCCCGGAAAACGGGTGCGAATCAGGATCATCAACGCTGGCAGCGATACGGCGTTCCGCGTGGCGCTCGGCGGTCACCGCCTTACCGTGACCCACAGCGACGGATTCCCGGTGAAACCGTTGGATACCGACGCGATCCTGATCGGCATGGGCGAGCGCTATGACGCTCTGGTCACCCTCGGCGATGGCGCGTTCCCGTTGGTCGCCGCAGCCGAAGGCAAAGGCGAGACCGCGCTGGCCATTGTGCGAACGGGAACGGGCGACACGCCCCGCGCCTCGGCAAGCATTCCCGAACTGCGAGGATCGATCCTCACCGCCGCCGCACTCGAGGCCGACTCTAGTGTCGCGCTAGAACAGCGTGCGGTCGACCGAGAGCTAACCGCAACACTCTCTGGCTCAATGATGGCCTACGACTGGGCGATCAACGGTCGACGGTTCGACCCAAACAACCCCTTGGCCGGCGCCCTCAGCGTTATGCAGGGCGAGCGAGTACGGCTACGTATCGAGAACACTACCCAGATGTGGCACCCGTTCCACCTGCATGGCCACACCTACCAACACTCCGGGGCAGGACCAAGGAAAGACACCTCGATCGTGCTGCCGCGCACGTCTCTGACCGTCGAGTTCGACGCTGACAACCCCGGACTCTGGGCGGCACACTGCCACAACATTTA
The DNA here is from genome assembly GCA_031421055.1 of Actinomycetes bacterium. Lineage (GTDB taxonomy): Bacteria > Actinomycetota > Actinomycetes > Actinomycetales > Microbacteriaceae > Conyzicola. The sequence goes on from JANONY010000053.1 coordinate 5,301, forward strand.
TCACGCCGAGTCCGGCATGATGACCGTCCTTGGCTACCAAGCCACCTGATCTCTGAGGGTGCGTAGCATTGAGCTGGCACCGCTACCAAGAACCGAGGAGATTGCATGGCTGAGAGCAAGAACGACGGTTTCACCGCAGAAGAACGCGCGGCGATGAAGGCTAGGGCGCGCGAACTCAAAGCGACGGAGACGAAAGCCGAGCTCGAAGCGCAGGTCGTGGCCACTCTCGCCGAGCTCAGCCAACCAGACCGAGCCATAGGCGAGAAGATCCACGAGCTGGTCGCGTCGGTCGCGCCACAGCTGTCTGCCAAGCTCTGGTATGGCATGCCCGCGTGGGCGCTCGACGGCAAGGTCGTCTGCTTCTTTCAGAGCGCAGACAAGTTCAAGAGCCGGTACCCGACACTGGGGTTTAGCGATATCGCCAAACTCGACGACGGGTCAATGTGGCCAACCTCGTACGCCCTCACGAAGCTCGGCGCCACCGATGAAGCTGCCATCCGGGCGCTCATCTCCAAGGCGGCCGGCTAACCCGCCACGCCCCCGTGCGTTAGCGTTCGCGTCTGCCGTGCGGCAGTGTTGGAGCATGACCGAGCACACCATCGAGGGAGCGTGAATGGCCAAGTACATCGTCGCTATCGACCAAGGCACAACGAGCACGCGTTCCATTGTTTTCGACCACGCTGGCACCATCGTGGCAAGCGGTCAGCGTGAGCACAAACAAATTCTGCCGCGCGCTGGCTGGGTAGAACACGACCCAAATGAGATCTGGCGCAACACGCGAGAGGTCGTTGGCCAAGCCCTCTCGAAAGCAGACATCACGCGCCACGATGTCGCCGCTGTCGGCATCACCAACCAGCGCGAGACGACGATCATCTGGGATCGTGCAACCGGCGAGCCCGTCTACAACGCCATCGTCTGGCAAGACACTCGAACGCAGGCCATCGTCGATCGCCTCGCTGACGGCGACCCCGACCGCTACCGTGCGGCAACAGGCCTTCCGCTCAGCACCTACTTCGCCGGCACTAAAATCATCTGGATTCTGGAGAACGTCGACGGAGTTCGCGAACGGGCAGATCGCGGCGAGCTGCTCTTCGGCACGACCGACACCTGGGTGACCTGGAACCTCACCGGCGGGCCGGAAGGCGGCGTGCACGTGACCGACGTCACCAACGCCTCACGCACCCTCTTGATGAACCTCGAAACGCTCGAATGGGACGACGCACTGCTAGCGGCGTTTGATATTCCACGCTCGCTGCTGCCCCGCATTGCGAGTTCCTCGGAGGTCTACGGCACGGTCGAGTCATCGAGCGTGCTGCGCGAAGTGCCTATTGCGGGCATCCTCGGCGATCAGCAGGCCGCGACCTTCGGTCAGGCCGCCTTCGAGGCCGGCGGTGCGAAGAATACCTACGGCACGGGCAACTTTCTCATCGTCAACACCGGCACCGAGATCGTGCGCTCCTCCAATGGACTACTCACGACCGTCGCGTACCGTCTTGGTGACGCGCCTGCGCGGTATGCACTCGAGGGCTCCGTCGCGGTTACGGGATCGTTGGTGCAGTGGCTGCGCGACAATCTGGGCATCATTCGTAATGCATCCGAAATTGAGGCTCTCGCTCGCAGCGTGCCAGATAACGGCGGCGCGTACTTCGTTCCGGCCTTCAGCGGGCTATTCGCACCCTATTGGCGATCGGATGCGCGCGGCGCCATCGTTGGCCTCACTCGCTTCGTCACGAAGGCGCACCTCGCTCGCGCCGCGCTCGAGGCGACGGCTTTCCAGACGCGGGAAGTGCTCGATGCGGTCAATGCCGATACGGGCATCCCCCTGACCGAGCTGAGGGTCGACGGCGGCATGATCGGCAACGAACTTCTCATGCAATTTCAGGCAGACATTCTCGGCGTACCGGTGGTGCGACCGGTCGTTGCCGAGACGACAGCGCTCGGCGCGGCCTATGCCGCAGGGCTCGCAGTCGGCTTTTGGGCGAATACCGAAGAGCTCGCGAGCAACTGGAAGGAGAAGAAGCGTTGGACGCCGTCGCTTGCGCCCGAGGGGCGTGAGGCGCTCCTTGCGACGTGGAAGAAGGCAGTTAGCAAGACCTTCGACTGGGTCGATCCCGCCTAGCCGCGCTGCGTCGCGGCCGCCCACGCGTCAAGCTTGGCCGCAGCCGCGCCGGAGTCGACGGCCGCGGCGGCAATAGCCATCTGCCCAGCGAGGCGATCGAGGATCGGCAGGCGCAGCTGGTCTGGGTTTTTGGCAAGATCAAATGCCGCGAGGCCAGCCGCCGCGTTAAGCAGCACAACGTCACGCACCGGGCCGCGATCGCCAGCGAGCACCGAGCGGATCATTGCCGCGTTGTGCACCGGATCTTTGCCAAGCAGGGACTCGATCGTCGTTCGCGCAATGCCAAGTTCTGCGGGGTCGAGGTCGTGCTCTGTCACCGAGCCGCGCGACACCTCCCAGATGTGGCTGTGGCCGGTAGTGGTCAGTTTGTCGATGCCGTCATCACCGCGGTACACGAGCGCTGTCGCGCCGCGCGTCTGAAAGACGCCAACAACAAGGGGCACGCGCTCGAGTGACGCAACACCAACCGCGGATGCCTCGGGGCGCGCTGGATTGCACAGCGGTCCAAGAATGTTGAACAGTGTCGACACCCCAAGCTCTTTGCGAGTCGGCCCCGCGTGCCTGAACCCCGGGTGAAAAGCGGCGGCGAAAACGAAGGTGATTCCAACTTCGTCGAGGATGCCCGCGACACGCTCTGGCGGGAGCGTCAGGTCGATGCCGAGCTCAGCGAGCACATCAGAGGCTCCAGAAAGCGACGAAGCCCCGCGGTTTCCGTGCTTGACGACGGGCACACCGGCAGCCGCGGCGATGATCGATGCGACCGAAGAAATATTGAACACGGCGCCGAACGGGTCTCCCCCGGTGCCCACGATATCGAGCACCATCGGGTCTACTGGCAGGGGCAGTGCGTTCTCTAGAACGGCGTCGCGGAACCCGACAATTTCATCCACTGTTTCGCCTTTGATGCGAAGCGCGACGAGCAGGCCGGCCAATTGTGCGGGTGTCGCATCGCCAGCCATGACCTGTCGCATCGCCCAGGTGGACTCACTGATTGACAAATCGATGCCCTCGATGAGGGTCTCGAGCAGGGATGGCCAGGTTGGCTCTGTTGGCATGCTCGAAATCCTAGTGAACACGGCCTCCGCACGGCTCCAAACGCAAGAGTGGGCCTCTGCTTTGAGACATAATAGATGTGTGACTACGACCTCGCTCAGCCGCTCTGTTGGAGCTCCAGTGGTTAACCGTCCGAACGTCGTAGCCATTGGCACGATCGTCTGGCTTGGCAGCGAAGTCATGTTCTTCGCAGGCCTGTTCGCGATCTATTTCACGCTGCGCTCGACGTCCCCAGACCTCTGGCAATCCGAGACTGCGTTTCTCAACGTTCCGTTTTCGGCCATCAATACGTGCATACTCGTGGCATCGTCGGTCACCTGCCAGATGGGCGTCTTCGCGGCAGAGAAACTGCGGCCGCGGCGCAAGAGTTGGAAGCTCACCGAGTGGGGCATGGTCGAGTGGTTCTTCGTCACCTATGTCATGGGTGCGATATTCGTGATCGTACAGATCTTCGAGTACGCCACCCTCGTTGGCGAGGGCATCGGCTTGGACTCCAACTCCTATGCATCTGCGTTCTACCTCACGACAGGCTTTCACGGTCTTCACGTGACTGGCGGTCTCATCGCCTTCCTTCTCGTCATCGGTCGCGCGTACAGCGTGAAGAGGTTCGGCCACAAAGAAGCCACGACCGCGATTGTCGTCTCGTATTACTGGCACTTTGTTGATGTCGTATGGATCGCGCTCTTCGCCGTCATTTACCTCCTTAAATGAGAATCGGAAAAGCAACAATCATGACGAAGATAGCTTCGACGCGTTCGAGCCGCACCGCCGGACGCCGTCATCCGTTTGCCAGTGTCGCGCTCATCCTCATTGGACTGCTGAGCACGGGCGGCGCGTACGCGCTTTTCACCGGTACCGCTGTTGCCGAGACGCAAACTGCACGAGATGAGCAGGTCAGCGAGGGGCAAAAACTCTTCGCCGCCAACTGCGCCACCTGCCACGGTCTCAACCTCGAGGGCACAGCTGAGGGTCCCACTCTGATCGGAGTTGGCGCCGCAGCCACCGACTTCCAGGTCGGCACGGGTCGTATGCCTGCGGCGGCGACCGGGCCGCAGGCCGAAGTCAAACCGGTGCAGTTCACCGACGCGCAGGTGAAAGCGCTCGCCGCCTACGTCGGATCCGTCTCGCCCGGCCCGGCGATCCCGTCGAGCTCGGCGCTCAACACCGAAGGCGCCGACACGGCACTCGGCGCAGAATTGTTCCGCATCAACTGCGCAATGTGCCACAACGTGGCCGGCGCCGGCGGCGCTCTCACGCAGGGCAAGTACGCACCGTCACTCAATGGAGCCTCAGCCGTCCATGTCTATGAGGCGATGGTCAGTGGACCGCAGAACATGCCGGTCTTCAGCGACCTCTACCTGACGCCAGACGACAAGAAAGACATCCTCGCCTACCTGCAGTACCTCGAAGCGAACCCCTCCCCGGGCGGCATCGACCTCGGCAATCTCGGCCCAGTCTCTGAGGGACTCTTCATCTGGATTTTCGGCCTTGGCGGCATCATCGCAGTAACAATTTGGCTAACGGCGAAGTCAAACTAGTCCAACAAAACAATTTAGCTTCACACGACGTTTCACAGCACCACAGCTGAAGGGAAGACAATGGCAGACGATCACGGTGGCAAGCCCGCCGGAACCGCTGTTACGAAGAGCCTGCCGACCGCAGGCGGCCTTGCCGTCATAGACGACAATGGACTCGTAAACCCGGGGCTTCCCCCGCACCGCGCGCGCGTCACCGACACCGACCCGAAGAAAGAGCGCCTCGCTGAACGGCGCGTGGCCGGCTTCTTCACACTCTCCGCCGTCGGCAGCGTGCTTGCCGTGGTGTTCTACATCGTTTTCCCGATCGTGCCTGGCGACCTTGCCTCGGTGCGACTGAACACCCTGAGCCTCGGCGCAGCGATGGCACTCGCCTTGCTGGCAATTGGAATCGGTATTGTGCACTGGGCCAAGAGCCTGATGTCGGACGCAGAGCTGGTCGAAGAGCGTCACGGAACCCGAGGAACCGACCAGACTCGCGCCATCGCCGCGCAGGTTTTCGCCCTAGGGAACAAGGAGTCTGGTTTCACCAGGCGCTCGCTGGTTCGCAATAGCCTCATCGGCGCGATCGCACTAACTCCGATTCCGGCGGTTGTGCTATTCCGCGACCTCACGCTGACCGCCGAGCCGAACGCACCGTTGCGTCACACGCTGTGGGCAAAGAATGTGCGCCTGACGCGCGATCCATCTGGCACGCCAATCAAGGCCTCAGATGTCACCTACGGCTCCTCCTTCCACGTGATTCCTGAGGGACTAAACGACGAGGAAGACTGGCTTGAGCAGAAGGCAAAGGCGGCAGTGCTTGTCATGCGCCTTCGTCCGGAAGACCTGAAAGAAGAGGACGCGAAGAAAGACTGGTCGTACGACGGCATCGTCGCGTACTCCAAGATCTGCACTCACGTCGGCTGCCCGGTCGCGCTGTACGAGCAGCAGACTCACCACCTACTCTGCCCCTGCCACCAGTCGCAGTTCGATGTTGGAGAAGGCGCAAAAGTAATCTTCGGCCCGGCCAAGCGCCCCCTCCCCCAGTTGCCGATCGCAATCGACAGCGAAGGCTATCTTGTGGCGCAGAGCGACTTCCTTGAACCAGTAGGACCAAGCTTCTGGGAGCGTGAAATCTAATGACGACGACCGAAGAAAAGCCACCGACCTCGAGTGCGGAGTTGAGCCGCGGCATGCGCTTCACCAACGCCGCCGCCTCATACATCGACGAGCGAACGAGCATCTCTGGTGCCGTGAAGGAGTTTGGCCGCAAGATCTTCCCAGACCACTGGTCGTTCATGCTCGGCGAAGTAGCCCTCTATAGCTTCGTCGCCATCTTGATCTCTGGCACGTTCCTGACGTTCTTCTTCGAGCCGAGCATGACTCCGGTGCACTACGAGGGCTCCTATGTGCCACTCAAGGGCATCGAGATGTCAGCCGCCTACGCCTCGACTCTCGACATCAGCTTCGATATTCGCGGTGGGCTTCTCATGCGGCAGGTGCATCACTGGGCCGCGCTGCTGTTTATCGCTGCGATCGGCCTGCACATGCTGCGCGTCTACTTCACTGGCGCGTTCCGCAAGCCGCGCGAACTCAACTGGATGATCGGGTTCGTACTCTTCATTCTCGCTATGGCGGAGGGCTTCACCGGCTACTCGCTTCCCGACGACCTGCTCTCTGGCAACGGTCTCCGCATCATTGACGGCATGGTCAAGGCGCTCCCAATCATCGGAACCTGGACTTCGTCGCTCCTGTTCGGTGGTGAGTTTCCGGGGACGGTCGTGGTGCCACGCTTCTTTACCGTGCACATTTTGCTGTTACCGGCGATTCTGATCGCGGCCCTCGGCGTGCATCTGTTGCTCATGGTGATCAACAAGCACACGCAGTTCGCTGGCCCAGGCAAGACCAACGACAACGTTGTTGGCGTCCCGGTGATGCCCGTGTTCGCCGCAAAGGCCGGTGGCTTCTTCTTCATCGTGTTCGGCATCATCATGCTGATTTCGGCGTTCTTCACCATCAACCCGATTTGGAACTACGGACCGTACGACCCGTCGCCCGTGTCTGCAGGCACTCAGCCAGACTGGTACATCGGCTTCGCCGACGGTGCCCTGCGACTCGTTCCGCCTGGGCTTGAGTTCATGATCGGCAACTACACGCTGTCACTCAACATTTTGCTGCCGCTGCTCGTGTTGCCGCTATTCCTCGCGGCGGTCGCGTTCTACCCGTTCCTCGAGGCCTGGGTCACGGGAGACAAGCGCGAGCACCACATCGCCGACCGCCCGCGAAACGCCCCGATGCGCACCGCGATCGGTGCAGCTGGCGTCACGTTCTACGCGGTGCTGTGGATCGCGGCGAGCTCCGACCTCATCGCGACGCACTTCAAGCTCACGATCGAGGGCGTCATCGGCGCCCTCCAGCTTCTGCTCATTTTCGCGCCCATAATTGCCGGAATTGTCACCCAGCGCGTCTGCCTTGCGTTGATGCGAAAGGACCGCGAGATCGCCCTGCACGGTTTCGAGTCAGGGCGCATTGTGCGCCTCCCTGGCGGAGAGTACATCGAGGTTCACGAGCAGCTCAACGAGTATGAGCGCTGGAAGCTCACGAGCTTCAGCGACTACAAGCCGCTCATGATTCGACCGAACGCGCAGGGCAAGATCACGCTCAACCAGCGCGCGCGAGCGAGCGTCTCGAAGTGGTTCTACGAAGACCGCATCGCCCCGGTGACTCGCGCCGAGATCGAGTCGCAGGCCCACGACGACAAACATTGACCTCGCGAGCTGGCTGCGGTGTCCGCACTGCAGCCAGCCTCTCGCGGCACTGACCGGGCTCACCCTCGGTTGCGAGAACGGGCATCGCTTTGACGGCAACCGCCGGGGCTACCTCAACGCCCTCGACACCCCGAGGGGCATTACCGGCGATCCGCGCAGGCTACTTGACGCTCGAGCGCGTTTTCTTGCACTCGGCCACTACCAACCGATTGCGGATGCCATCAGGACAGCCCTGCCAAGCGACCGCCCGCTCTCGATTCTCGACTCTGGCGCTGGCACCGGGTACTACCTGCACCACGTGCTTAGCCACTCCCCGGTCACGCACGATGCACTCGCCAGTGACGCGTCCGCTGCCGCGGTCTCGATGACGATCGCCGCCACCGGATGCGCCGGGCTCGTCGCGGACGTCTGGCAGCCCTCGCCCGTGCGTTCCGCGCGCGCCGACGTCATCCTGTGCGTGTTTGCCCCACGCAACCCGGCAGAGTTCGCCAGAATTCTTCGTGCCGATGGCGCGCTTATCGTGGTCACCCCGGCGAATGATCACCTCATCCAACTGCGCCTCGCCGGGCTCATCATCGGCATGCAGGAGGACAAGCTCGCACAACTCGATTCCGCGCTCGGAGAATTATTTTCCCTCCACGATAGAGCACGCTTGCACTACGAAATTGAGCTCTCCGCGACCGCTGCAGCCGATCTGACGGGCATGGGGCCCAGCGGACACCACGAGGCAATCGGTCAATGGCCGGGCGGCTCAGCGACCGTCAGCGTTGACTGCTCGGTCTTCGCCGTGAAGGCACCACACTAGCTCAGTGCGCGAAGTAGCCGCGGTAGTACTCGTACTGCCAGCCGATGACGCTGACGACCAGCACTGCACCACCGATGATGGCGATCCATATTCCGATCGCAAGCCCAGTAACCACGAGGCTGCCGCTCAGCGCCATCATGATGGGCCACCAGCTCCATGGACTGAAAAAACCTTGCTCCGCTTCGCCGTCGTCGATCTCGGCGTCGAGACGGTCTTCCGGTAGTAGCCCACCCTGACCGCGGCTCGACACGCCGATGTAAAACGCGATGAAGCCAGCCAACAGTCCGCTGAGCAAGATGGCGATAGCGCCGACCCACTCGATGCCGTCCCACCACTCCCCTGGGTCAACCGGGTGCTGTGGGTCGATGATGCTCCAGACAATGTAGATGCCGTCGGCAAGAAAAAAGAACGCCGCCAGAATCGCGAACAGAATTGTGTTGGCTCTCACTACTTCACCTTCTCGTCAGAGATGTCATATACCGGAGCGTCTGGCGCGTCTTTGCCAGGGCCGATCCCGATGGGCATTCCGACCTCTGGGTGGTTGAGATCAAAGGCTGGAGACTCTGAGCGAATGCGCGGAATCGAGGTGAAGTTGTGTCGCGGTGGCGGACACGAGGTGGCCCACTCGAGCGAGCGGGAGAAGCCCCATGGGTCGTCGACCGTCACGCGTGGTGCACGACGAGCCGTGATGTAGACGTTGTAAAAAAACGGGATCATTGACACCGCGAGAATCGCTGAGCCGATAGTGGAGACCTGATTCATCCAGGTGACGTTGTCGCCGGGCAGGTAGCTGTAGTAGCGACGCGGCATGTTGACGACGCCGATCCAATGTTGGATGAGAAAAGTCGTGTGGAATCCGATGAAAAGAAGCCAGAAGTGCAGCTTGCCAAGACGGTCGTTGAGCATCTTGCCCGTCCACTTCGGCCACCAGAAATAGAAACCGCTAAACATGGCGAAGACGACCGTGCCGAACACCACGTAGTGGAAGTGCGCGACGACGAAGTACGTGTCAGAGACGTGGAAGTCGAGCGGCGGCGAAGCGAGAATGATGCCGGTGAGTCCACCGAAGGTGAAGGTGATGAGAAAGCCGATCGCCCAGAGCATCGGCGACTCGAACGTGACTGAGCCGCGCCACATCGTGCCGATCCAGTTGAAGATCTTGACTCCGGTTGGTACCGCGATCAGCATCGTCATCAACGCGAAGAACGGCAGCAGCACGGAGCCCGTGACGTACATGTGGTGCGCCCACACCGTAACGGAGAGGGCCGCGATAGCGATTGTTGCGTAGATGAGCGTCTTGTAGCCGAAGATCGGCTTGCGGCTGAAAACCGGGAGCACCTCGGAGATGATGCCGAAGAACGGCAGCGCGATGATGTAGACCTCTGGGTGCCCAAAGAACCAGAACAGATGCTGCCAGAGGATCGCCCCTCCGTTGGCCGCGTCGTAGATGTGGGCACCGAATACACGGTCCGCAGCGAGCGCAAACAGCGCCGCCGCGAGAACCGGGAATGCCATCAGCACGAGGATCGAGGTCACAAGCGTGTTCCACGTGAAGATCGGCATGCGGAACATCGTCATGCCAGGGGCACGCATCGTAATGATCGTGGTGATGAAGTTGACGCCACCGAGGATGGTCCCGAGACCGCTGAGCGCAAGCCCTAGTACCCAGAGATTCGCCCCAATACCGGGAGAGAACGTCTCGCTAGAAAGCGGGGCGTACGCGAACCAACCAAATGCGGCCGCTCCTTGAGGGGTGAGGAATCCGGATACTGCCGTGGCGGATCCGAAGAAGAAAAGCCAGAACGAAAAGGCGTTGAGCCGGGGAAACGCCACGTCGGGCGCGCCAATCTGCAGCGGCATGAGCGCGTTACCGAAGCCGAAGAACAAGGGCGTTGCGAACATCAGCAGCATAATCGTGCCGTGCATCGTGAACAGCTGGTTGTACTGCTCGCGCGTCGCGATAACCTCAAGCCCAGGCGCCCAGAGCTGCGCACGCATGAGCAGCGCCATGACGCCACCGATGCAGAAGTACACGAACGACGTGATCAGGTAGAGGTTGCCGATGACCTTGTGGTCAGTTGAGGTGATCCAGCCGACCAGAACGTTGCCCTTGCGCTGTGCGCGCGCCGTCGGTGTTGCTGTGGCGGTCATTCGTTGCCCTCTTCTGTGCGACCCTCGATGCCTGGCAGGTTCGCGTTGGTGTTGTAGTTCTCGTCGAGCTGCCCGGTCTGGCCCGCCGCTGCGAGCTCCGCGATGTGCGCCTCGTACTCTTCTTGCGATACCACCTTGACAATAAACAGCATGAGCGAGTGGTACTCACCGCACAGCTCTGCGCACTTGCCCTGATACGTGCCGATCTTGCCCGGAGTGAAGTAGATGTAGTTGGTCTTGCCGGGGATCATGTCTTTCTTATAGAGAAATTCAATGATCCAGAACGAGTGGATGACGTCGCGAGATTCAATTTTCATCTCGACCTTCTGGTCCACCGGAAGGTAGAGCACCGGCAGCTGGTTTTCGTCGACCGCTCCGCCCTCGCCCTCAAGAACTTGAGCCTGGATGCCTGGGCTGTAGACGTCTTCGTTGACGTAGTTGAAGTCCCAGGCCCAACGTTTGCCGAAGACCTCGATTTTGACGTCTGGGTTGCCTGGGTTTGACTCGATAGCAATCTGATCGCGTGCCGTGAAGGCGAAGAAACCGAGCACCAAGATGAGCGGCACGATCGTGTAAAACAGTTCGATCGGCATGTTGTAGCGCAGCTGCACTGGCAGACCGGTCTGACCTTTGCGGCGGCGGTACACGACTGCAGCCCAGATGACGAGTCCCCACACCACGAGGCCGACTGCGAGAAGCACGATCCACGATGTCGTCCAGAGCCCGATGATGCTGCTGGTGTGGTTCGTGGTCTCCGCGTCACCCGGTAGCCAGCCTTGAAGCTGCTCTTGCGTGCATCCTGCGAGAACGAGGACTACCGCGATTCCCATCGGAAAAGCGGACCATTTGGCCCAGTTGGACCGGCGGTTAGAGCGCACCTGTGACCTCTCGGATGACACGGACTTTATCGTTCTCAGTCTATAGCCAGCGCGACGGCCCGCCTTCCGGCCTTAGACCCGTTTCGCGAGCTTCGACCAAAAATGTGACCGAGCGTCAACCCGCGTTAGCGTGCTAGTGGAACGAGTCGCCGCAGGCGCAGCTTCCGCCCGCGTTCGGGTTGTCAATCGTGAAGCCCTGCTTCTGGATTGTGTCTTCGAAGTCGATGGATGCGCCCTCAAGGTACGGCACGCTCATCTTGTCGACGACTACCTCGACGCCATCGCCAAACTCGCGCACGGCGTCGCCGTCGAGCATGCGCTCGTCAAAGTACAGCTGGTAGATGAGGCCGGAGCAGCCACCGGGCTGCACGGCAAGCCGAAGGCGAAGGTCGTCGCGCCCCTCCTGGCTCATCAGGCTGCGCACTTTGTCTGCCGCAGCATCGCTCAGCCCAACGCCGTGAGTAAGGGCGGGATCAGTGCTCGGTGCGGTTGCAATGGTGTCAGTCATGTTTCAAGTCTAAGCGCGGTCGTTGAGCTTTGCCAGCAAGAGTGCCTCGGCCAGGATCGCGCGACGAAAAACCCCAAGATGCAGCGATTCGTTCGGGCTGTGCGCGCGCGAATCCGGGTCTTCGACACCCGTCACGAGCACTTGTGCCTGCGGGAAGAGCTCGACGAGGTTGGCGATGAATGGGATGGATCCGCCGGCACCAACCTCGACCGCGGCCCTGCCCCACGCGTGCTCCATCGCGGCCTTCGCCTCCGCGACCGCCCAGCCGCTCGTGTCAACGAGAAATGGGCTACTCGTGTCGACATCGGTGATTTCGACGTGAGCACCGAAGGGCGCGTGTGCCCGCACGTGCGACTCAATTGCCTCAAGCGCGGCCTCGGGATCCTGGCCGGGCGCAAGCCGGAGGCTCACCCGCACGGTAACGCTCGGAAGCAGGGTGTTCGACGCGTTCTGCACGCTTGGCGCGTCGATCCCAGTAACCGTTAACGCGGGCTGGTACCACAGCCGATCGAGAATCGGGCCGGTGCCGATCGGGGTCACGCCTTCGAGTAGGCCCGCTTCGTCGCGAAGCATCGCCTCGTCGTAAGGGGGGGTCTTCGCGTCGTGGCGCACGAGTCCAGGTACAGCGACGCTGCCGTTCTCGTCGTGGAGTGTGGCGAGCAGCCGAATCGCCGCGAGCATCGCGTCGGGCGCCGCGCCACCGAACATTCCGGAGTGCGAGGCGTGCGCGAGGGTAGCCACGCGTAACCGGAACGTCACGTTACCGCGAAGGGCGACGGTGAGGGCCGGGGTTTCGGTATCCCAGTTGCCAGAGTCGGCGACGACGATCACATCCGACTGCAATTCCTTCTTGTTCTCGTGGAGAAAATTGAGAAAGGAGCGAGAACTGAACTCTTCCTCGCCCTCGATGAAGACCACGAGCCCGAGATTGAAATCGGGACCGACCGTTTCAACAAGCGCGCGAATTGCGGCGACGTGCGAGACGACGCCCGCCTTGTCATCGGCCGAACCGCGACCGTAGAGCCGGTCACCACGCACCGTCGGTTCGTACGGAAGCGAATCCCAGTCATCATCGTTGCCCGGGGGCTGCACATCGTGGTGCGCGTAGAGCAGAACCGTCGGGCGCCCATTGCGCGCCGCGCGCGTCGCCAGCACGGCCGGTTGACCGAGAGGACCCCCGTCTCCCTGCGGCGCTCGACGTATTTCGACAAGCTCAAAGACACCAGTGTCGTCAAAGAGTGCCTTGACCGCCGCCGCGCTCGCGTCGACGTGCGCAAAGTCAAAGCCCTCCCACGCGACAGACGGTATTCGCACGAGCCTCGACAGGTCGGCGATCGCGGTCGGCAAACCGGCATCAACCGCGTCGCTGAGGGCAGGCAGGATTCTCTCGTAGCTCATGCGGGTAATCTTAAGCTCTCCAACAAGAGCTAAGGACTTCACTGTGGCACGCAACACGCAACCGCAACCACCGGCTGGCACCTCGCCAGGCACCGAGCTCAACACAGACAGCATCTCGAGCGGCAAGGGGCGCCCAACGCCAACGCGGCGCGAGAAAGAAGAGGCGCGCAAGCGCCCGCTCGTCGCCAACGACCGCGTAGAGCGTCGGCGCCAGGAGCGAGTCGCGCGAGCAGCAGCGAGCGAACGCGCGCGCATCGGGATGGCGAAGGGCGACGAGAGGTACATGCCAGCGCGCGACCGCGGGCCTCAGCGCCGGTATGTGCGTGACTATGTCGATGCACGGTGGAGCATCGGTGAGCTCATGCTGCCCTTCATCGCGCTGTTTTTCATCACGAGCTTCTTTCCGCCCGACTCGCTCGTCGTCGTGGTTGGTTTCCTCGTGATGTGGGTTGTGCTGCTCGGTACCGTGATCGACGCCATCATCTTGGGCGCAATTCTCAAGCGCAAGCTGACGGCAAAGTTCGGCGCGGCGGAGCGCGGCACCCGGCTCTATGGCGCGCTGCGCTCGTTCTACTTCCGTCAGTTGCGGCTGCCGAAGGCGAAGGCGAAGCGCGGCGAGTTTCCCGTCTAGCGCACGAGGCCGCGGTTGATGCTTCGCGCCCAAAACGGACCGCGGTACAGAAACGCTGTATAGCCCTGTACGAGAGTTGCACCAGCGGCTAGTCGCGCGCGCGCGTCGGCGGCGGTGTCGACTCCCCCGACCGAAATCACGCAGAAATCGGTCGGGACAGCCTCGCGAATCACCGCGAGCACCTCGAGCGATCGCGCCGCGAGTGGTGCGCCGGAAAGCCCGCCCGCGCCCGCGGCCTCGACCACCTCGGCGCTCGTGCGTAGGTTCTCGCGAGACAGCGTGGTGTTGGTCGCGATCACGCCGGCCAATCCGAGCGACACCGCGAGGTGCGCGATTGCAACGACCCTCTGGTCGCTGAGGTCTGGTGCGATCTTGACGAGCACGGGGGTTTTCCCCGCTGCCTCGCGAACAGCAGTCAGCAGTGGGCGGAGTTTCTCGATCTCCTGAAGCCCACGAAGGCCCGGCGTGTTCGGTGAGCTGACGTTCACCGAGAGATAGTCGGCGAGCGGCGCGAGAAGTCGAGTGCTTTCTAGATAGTCACCGATTGCGTCGTCGACGTCGGTAACGCGAGACTTGCCGATGTTCACGCCGATCACGGGGCGTTTCGACTGACGGCGCGCCTTCGTGAGCGTTGGCACGAGGGCCGCTGCGCCGTGGTTGTTGAAGCCCATACGGTTGATCACCGCGCGATCCCTCACGAGGCGAAACAGCCGAGGCTTGGGATTGCCTAGCTGCGCGATCGCCGTGACGGTGCCGATCTCGACGTGACCGAAGCCCAGTTGGCCAAGCCCGCGGATGCCGCTGCCGTACTTGTCGAATCCGGCGGCGAGCCCGAAAGGCGAGTCGAATCGCAGCCCGAGCGTCTCGACCGCGAGGCTCTCGGCGGGCCGGGTCGAGCGTTGCACCAGCCTGCCAATGCCGAAAGTCGGCAGAACGCGAATCACGAGAAAAGCGAGAGTGTGGGCAAACTCCGGGTCGAGCTTGGCGAGCACGAGGGAGAAGAGCAATCGATACATCGACGCCCAGCCTATTCGGTGCCGGTCGCGGCCCGATCGTGGTGGTCAACACGCAGTTGGGTAATCGCGATCTCGAAGTCTTCGAGCGACTCAAAGGCCTGGTAGACGCTGGCGAAGCGGAGGTAGGCGACTTCGTCCAGCTCGCGCAGCGGCGGGAGCGTGGCGAGCCCAATGTCATTCGCGTCGACCTGGGCAGCGCCGGTTGCCCTGATGGATTCTTCGACGCGCTGGGCAAGGGTAGCAAGGTCGGCATCCGTCACCGGTCGACCCTGGCACGCCTTGCGCACACCGGCGACGATCTTCTCTCGACTGAACGGCTCGACGACACCGTTGCGCTTGATCACCATGAGTGAGGCAGTTTCGGTCGTACTGAACCGCCGGCTGCAATCTGGACACTGCCGGCGCCGCCGAATCGATAAGCCGTCGTCGCTCGTTCGGGAGTCAATGACCCGGCTGTCTGGGTAGCGGCAGAACGGACAGAACATTGGGAAAGACTACCTACTGGTCGCGAAAGCGCGCAGAGATGGCCTCGCCGTGGGCAGGGAGGTCTTCCGCGTCGCTCAAAGCAAGCACCTCCCGCTCGACGGCTTTAAGGGCAGCACGGTCGTAGTTGATGATCTGCTGAGGGCGCACGAAGGTGTAGCTGCCGAGCCCGGAAGAAAAGCGCGATTGCCCTCCTGTCGGAAGTACGTGGTTGGAGCCGGCGAGGTAGTCGCCGAGGCTGACGGGCGAGTTAGCGCCGAGAAAGATCGCGCCGGCGTTGGTGATGCCATCGAGCACCGAGCCCGGCTCTGCAGTCTGAATCTCGAGGTGCTCTGGCCCGTAAGCGTTGCTGAAGGCGGCCGCTGCCTCGAGGTCGGCGACGAGCACAATGGCCGACTGCGAGCCCGCGAGAGCGACGGCGACGCGGTCAGAGTGCCGAGTTCGCGACGCCAGCACCGCGAGTTCGGCGATGACACGGTTGGCGAGAGCGGGCGAATCGGTCACCAGAATTGCCGACGCGAGCTCGTCATGCTCCGCCTGACTAACCAGGTCTGCGGCGACAACCCGCGCATCGGCGGCATCGTCGGCAATGATGAGAATTTCGGTCGGTCCGGCTTCGGAGTCGATACCGACCACACCGCGCACGAGCCGTTTTGCCGCGGCCACATAGACATTGCCTGGCCCGGTGATCACCTGCACCGGATCGAGGTCGATTGCACTCACGCCGTAGGCGAGTGCGCCGATCGCTCCAGCCCCACCCATCGCGTAGATTTCGTCGACACCGAGTAGGCCGGCCGCACCGAGAATCGTCGGGTGCACGGATCCGTTGAACTCCTTCTGCGCTGGCGACGCGAGGGCAATGGATGCGACCCCCGCAACGTGCGCGGGAACCACGTTCATGAGAACGCTCGACGGGTACACTGCCTTGCCGCCCGGTACATACAGGCCAACTCTTTCGACCGGCTCCCAGCGCTGAATGACCTGAGCGCCCGGCCCGAGATCGGTGACGGACGGCTGCGGAAGTTGTGCTCGCGATGCCCTGGTCAGGCGGTCAATGGACTCGTCAAGCGCAGCGCGCACCGCCGGATCGAGATCGCGCACCGCCGCACCGATGTCATCTGGATGAACGCGAATGCGCGGCGGCCGAATTCCATCCAGTCGCTCTGCCTGGTCGAGCAGTGCTTCCTCGCCGCGATCGCGAACGTCGTTGATCAGTTCGGCTGCGGCGGCGGATGCGGCGGCGACATCCATGCCTGCCCGCGGAATGAGGTCGGCCAGTTCGATTCGCGTCGGCCGAGCCTCTCGCAGGTCAATAGTCTGAATCATCGCCCTCCCATGTTAGTTGCCGTGGAATACCCAAGCCCCCGAACGGATTGAAGCTAGAGTGCACGACGAGAACACCAATCACCCGGCCGATGACATTGCGGCCTTCAAGCAGGCGTTCCGTCGCCACGCTGCGGGCGTCGCAGTTGTTACGACGCTGTTGCCCGATGGATCCCCCGCCGGCTTCACCGCGACATCACTCGCCTCGCTCGCTGCCGTTCCCCCACTCGCGACCTTCAACATGGCGCAGATCTCGAGCGCGTGGCCTGGCATGACGGTGGGCAACCATGTTGCGATTCACATGCTCGGGCCGCACAGCAAGCACCACGCAGAGCGGATGGCCGCGGACCGCGATGCACGGTTTATCGGCGACGAATGGTCGGCGGGCGCGCACGGCCTGCCGATTCTTTCGGGGGTTACCGCCGTGATGATTGCGCGAATTGTCAGCGTGCATCCTGTGCACGGCAACGCCGTGGTGGTCGTGCAGGTGCAGGACGGCGAGCTTGGCGCTGAGGACGAGGCGCTGCTGTACCACGAGCGCCACTACATGCGGCCGGCCGAGCTCTAGCCTCGGTATATCCGAGGCTGTTTGGCGCGACCCGCCTAGGGTCGCGGGCCCGAGCCTCGGTCTATCCGAGGCAGTTTGGGCCTAAGAGCGTCTTGAGCTCGCCATACAGATCGGCCGATACCGTCACGGGGTAGGGCAACTCAAAGACGCGCGCGGCACTCGGCGTGAGTAGCTTGAGCCGCACCTCGTTCTTGCCGACGTGGCGGATGAGCACGTCGTTGAGCGCAGCGACGACGTCGGTCGTTGCGCGTGCTTCAGCGACGGAGATCACGAGCGGGCCAGTGCCAAGGCTCGGCCCAAGGTCTGGACTGAACAAGCTGACCGCGTGCAGGTTCATACCGTCGTCGCGAACGCTCACCCGCCCCTTGACTACGACTATGGAGTCGTTTGCTAGCGCAGGCGAAAACTCTTGATAGGTCTTACCGAGGAACATGACGCTGATCTCACCACCGAAGTCTTCGACCTGAATGATGCCGTACTGGTTGCCAGAGTTGCGCGCGACACGGTGCTGAACACTCGTGATGAGCCCAGCGATCGTGACGTGCTCGCCGTCGGAAGCAACGTCTCCGGCGAGAAGTTCGGTGATCGAGAAATTCGCGTGCTTGGCAAGGTGGGTCTCGAGACCGGCGAGCGGGTGATCTGAGACGTACAGCCCGAGCATCTCGCGCTCGAAAGCGAGCTTGTCGCGCTTCGACCACTCCGGCCGGTCGGGCACGCGCCGTTCACCCGCGCTCGGCTCGTCCCACAGACTCTCGAAATCGAATCCGATCAGACCGTTGGCCTCGTTGCGCTTATCGCTGACCACGGCGTCGACGGCGTCTTCGTGGATCTCCATCAGCGCACGACGCGCGTGCCCGAGCGAGTCAAACGCGCCCGACTTGATGAGCGACTCGACCGTGCGCTTGTTGGCGACCTGAATTGGCACCTTCTGCAGAAAATCGTGGAACGACGAGAAGCGCCCCTTGGCCTCTCGTGCTACCGAGATTGCCTCGACCACGTTGTGCCCGACGTTGCGCACCGCGCCAAGGCCAAATCGGATGTCGCCGACCCGTGCGTCACCGATGTCGCTTTGCGCATCGGAAAACGCTGATGGAACGGCGGTGAAGTCGACGCGCGACTCATTCACGTCGGGCGCTAGCACCTTGATGCCCATGCGGCGGCATTCGCTCAAGTACATGCCTAGCTTGTCTTTCGAATCGCCGACGCTGGTCAGCAGGGCCGCCATATACTCGGCCGGGTGGTTGGCCTTGAGGTAGGCGGTCCAGTAACTGAGCACGCCGTAGCCGGCGCTGTGTGCCTTATTGAACGCATAGTCGGCGAAGGGCAGCAGGGTGTCCCACAGGGTGGAGACCGCCTGCGAGCTGTACTTATTGGCGACCATGCCAGCCGCGAAGTCTTCAAACTGCTTGTCGAGCTCCTCTTTTTTCTTCTTGCCCATCGCGCGCCGAAGCACGTCTGCTTGGCCAAGCGAGAAGCCTGCGACTTTCTGTGCGACAGACATCACCTGCTCTTGGTAGACGATGAGACCGAAGGTCGTGCCCAAAATTTCGCGCAGTGGTTCTTCGAGTTCCGGGTGAATCGCCTCGATACTTTCCAAGCCATTTTTTCGAAGCGCGTACTTGGTGTGCGAATTCATGCCCATTGGCCCAGGCCGATAGAGGGCGATGACGGCAGAAATATCTTCAAAGTTCGTCGGCTTGAGTTGGCGCAGCAGCGAGCGCATCGGCCCGCCATCCAACTGGAACACGCCGAGAGTCTCACCGCGTGCCAGCAGGTCGTAGGTCTTCTGGTCGGCATTGAGATCGAGGTCTTCGATAACGAGGCGGGTGCCGGTGTTGGTCTCGATCATCCGCAGCGCGTCTTCGATCACGGTGAGGTTGCGCAGGCCGAGGAAGTCCATCTTGAGCAGACCGAGATCTTCCAACGGCGGCTGGTCGAATTGCGTAATGATCGCGCCGTCGTCTTCGCGCTTCATGATCGGCAGAACGTCGATGAGTGGCTCGGCCGACATGAGAACTCCGGCGGCGTGCACGCCCCACTGGCGCTTGAGGTTCTCGATGCCCTGCGCCGTTTCGAACACGCGCGCCGCTTCGGCATCGGTGTCGACAATCGCGCGGAAATCTGCAGCCTCCTTGTAGCGATCCGAGGTCTTGTCCATGATGTCGCCGAGCGAAATTTCTTTGCCCATCACGGCGGGAGGCATCGCCTTTGTCAGCTTCTCACCCACCGAGTACGCCATACCGAGCACGCGAGCGCTGTCTTTCAGCGCCTGTTTCGCCTTGATGGTGCCGTAGGTGACAATTTGCGCGACGCGGTCGTCGCCGTACTTTTCTGTTACGTAGCGAATGACCTCTGGGCGCCGACGATCGTCGAAGTCGACGTCGACATCGGGCATGGACACGCGCTCTGGGTTAAGGAACCGCTCGAAAATTAGTCCATGCTCAATCGGGTCGAGTTCGGTGATGCCCATCGCGAACGATGCCATCGATCCGGCGGCGGAGCCACGACCGGGCCCGACTCGAATGCCTTGCGACTTTGCCCACTGGATGAAGTCGGCGACCACGAGGAAGTAGCCGGGGAATCCCATCTGGGTGATCACGTCGACCTCGTACTTTGCCTGGGCGAGGTGCGCCTCGGGCGGCGCGCCCTCGAAACGACGCCGGAGGCCGGCCGCGACCTCCTTCTCGAACCAGCTCGCCTCGGTCTCGCCCCCCGGCACCGGGAATCGTGGCATGAGATCGCGTTTCTCGAACGACACTTCGCACCGCTCGGCAATCAGCAAGGTGTTGTCACACGACTCTGGGTGTTCGCTAAACAGGGCCCTCATCTGCGCTGCCGACTTCAGATAAAACTCGTCAGAGTCGAACTTGAAGCGATTCGGGTCGTCAAGCGTTGACGCGGACTGCACGCACAGCAGCGCCGCGTGGGCCGTTGCGTCATGCGCGTGCGTGTAGTGCAGGTCGTTGGTTGCCACCAGCGGCATGTCGAGCTCGTTCGCGAGCCGAAGCAAATCGTTGATCGTTCGGCGCTCGATCGTGATGCCGTGGTCCATGATCTCTGCGAAAAAGTTCTCTTTGCCGAAAATGTCTTGAAACTCTGCGGCGGCCGCGCGCGCTTCGGCGTATTGGCCAAGGCGCAGTCGCGTCTGCACTTCGCCGCCGACGCAGCCGGTCGTGGCGATCACGCCCTTCGAGAAGCGACTGAGCAAATCGCGGTCCATGCGCGGCTTGAAGTAGAAGCCCTCGAGCGAGGCGAGCGACGACATGCGAAAGAGGTTGTGCATGCCCTCGGTCGTCTCGGCGAGCAGCGTCATGTGCGTGTACGCGCCGGAGCCAGAGACGTCGTCGTCTGACTGGCCGCTGTTGCCCCAGCGCACGCGGGTCTTGTCGCCGCGCGCGGTGCCAGGCGTCACGTACGCCTCGGTGCCGATGATCGGCTTGACGCCCGCTGCCGTGGCCGACTTCCAGAAATCGTAGGCGCCGAACATATTGCCGTGGTCAGTAATCGCGATCGCGGGCATCCCCTGCGCCGCGGCCTCGGCGACGAGGGGTTTCACCCTGGCCGCCCCGTCGAGCATCGAGTACTCGCTGTGCACGTGGAGGTGCACGAATGAGTCGTTGCTGGGGGGCACAAATTCTCCGAAAGCCGAGGTCGAATCCCCAGCCTAAATCACTAGCAGCGCACCTCGACTACGGCGCGCTACGCGGCGCGAAGAACCTCGAGCGCGTGCTGCAGATCGGCAGGGTACGCGCTCTCGAACTCGACATATTGACCAGACGACGGATGCGTGAAGCCCAGTCGGTGCGCGTGCAGCCATTGGCGCTCGAGGCCGAGCTTGGCGCTGATGGTCGGATCTGCACCGTACATCGAGTCGCCGACGCACGGGTGGCGCTGAGCGGCCATGTGCACGCGAATCTGGTGCGTTCGTCCAGTCTCAAGGTGCACCTCGAGCAGCGCGGCGTACGGAAACGCCTCGAGCGTCTCGTAGTGCGTGATCGATGGCTTGCCGTCCGCGGTTACCGCGAACTTCCAACTCGACGAGGGGTGGCGTCCGATCGCAGCATCGATTGTTCCCGCGAGCGGGTCTGGGTGGCCCTGCACGACGGCGTGGTAGATCTTGGTCACCTCGCGGTCGTGGAACGCGCGTTTGAGCGCCGTGTACCCGTGCTCTGATTTTGCGACGACCATCAAGCCGCTCGTGCCAGCGTCGAGGCGGTGCACAATACCCGCGCGTTCGGCTGCGCCAGAGGTGGAAACGCGAAAGCCCGCGCCGGCGAGAGCGCCGAGTACGGTCGGCCCGTCCCAGCCGACCGATGGATGCGCTGCAACACCAACAGGTTTATCAACGACCACGAGGTCGTCGTCGCCATACACGATCCCCAGGTTGTGCACTATGACGGGCTCGATCGCGGGCGCGGTCTTGGACTGCCAGGTGACCTCAAGCCACGCGTCGTCGCGTAAGCGATCTGACTTGCCAACAACGACACCGTCGAGCGACACTCCGCCCGCTTCGGCGATCTCGGCGGCGAGTGTGCGCGAGAGCCCAAGAAGTCGCGCGATGCCAACGTCGACGCGCTCTCCCGCGAGCCCGTTGGGAACGGGAAGCCTGCGAGTCTCGCTGGTCACTCCGAAGACTCGGTCACAGCGGTTGGGACGCGCCGCGGTGATCGCGTTCCGTCGATGCCAACACCGCGCACCGTGAGGATGATGAACACGGCCATCGCCGAGGTGATGCCGAGGTCGGCGACATTGAAGATCGCGGGAAAAAGATAGAGCTGTAGGAAATCGATGACGTGACCGACACCAAACCCAGGCTCGCGAAAGAGACGGTCAAATAGGTTTCCTGTGGTTCCGCCAAGGAGAAGACCGAAGACAATCGCCCAGCCGCGTGAGCGGATGCGGCGTGCGAAAATCACAATCAGTACCACTACGACCGATGCCGTGATCGCAAAGATCCAGGTGCTGCCGCTCAAAAGTGAAAACGCCGCACCAGGGTTTCTCACCAAGTGAAACTGAAGTACCTCGCCGAGAACCGGCACAATCTTGTTTTCAGTGAAGTTCTGAAGCACCAGGTACTTCGTGCCCTGGTCTAACACGAAGACACCCAACGCCACCGCAGCAAGAAGCACGAGCGATCTCGCGCCCGTGCTTCGCGTGCTTGCTGGTGGCGCGTCGAGCCTACTGTCCGCCAAAGCCCGGGTAACCCTGTGGCATTTGCTGACCGCCGTACGCCGGCGCCGCACCGTAGGCGCCCGCGGGTGCTTCGTAGCCGGTAGGAGCCGGCTGCTGTTGGGCTGCCGGCTGGCGGCCATCGACCGTGCTCGAGTCGAGTTCGCGCAACTGACCCTCGATGTAGCCCTTGAGCTTTGCCCGGTAGTCGCGCTCGAAGTTGCGCAGCTCTTCAATACGGTACTCAAGCTGCTGGCGCTCTTGCTCTAGCGCGTTGTTTGCCGAGCGCTGCTGCGCTTCGGCCTCCTGTACAACGCGGGCGGCCTGCGCCTGGCCCTCGGCGATGAGCGCGTCGCGCTTCTCGATACCTTCACGCACGTGCTGCTCGTGCAGGGTGCGTGCGAGTTGAAGAAGATTGTTGGTGTTGCCTGCGTCTGCTCCCGGGGCGTCCATGGCCGGCGCCGGGTATCCCATCGGCGCCGCTTGCTGTGGAGCCATTTGCGGCGGCATCTGCTGCTGCGGCATCTGCTGCTGAGGAGCCGACTGGAGCTGGTTGATGCGCTGATCGGCTTGCATCAAGCGCTGACGCAACTCCCCGTTCTCTTGGTTGAGACGCCGCAGCTCGACCACGACCTCATCGAGAAAGTCATCGACTTCGTCTTGGTCATAACCCTCGCGAAACTTCGTGGGCTGGAACCGCTTGTTAACTACGTCTTCTGGGGTCAAAGCCATCGCCGCCACCTCTAGACCCTTCTTCAACCATTTGTTTAACGTTTAGCGCGTGCCAAGGCTACTTCACGCGACGCCGAAACCACTCAACTAACTGCCCTTAAGAGTACATCGGTGTCGCCGTTAGAGGAATTGCGTCACCGCGAAGCTCAGAATAAACGCCACAATCATCACGATTGTCCACGAAAGGTCGAGACTTATCTCGCCCACGCGCACAGGCGGAACGGCCTTGCGAACCAGCTTTATCGGCGGATCGGTAATCGTGTAGGCGAGCTCTGCGATCACCAGCGCAAGCCCAGATGGTCGCCACCCGCGGTTGACGCTCGAGATGAGGTCGAACACCAAGCGCACCCACATGACGATGATGAACAGCGAGATGGCAAAATACAGCACCAAGAAAAGAACGGTCATTGGTGCCAGCTACCTGCCGCTACGCCTGAACAAAGAAGGACGCGTCAACGTCGGGCTCGACGTCTGCCGGGTCTCCGTTTACGGCAATGTGCGCGGGCGAGAGCAAAAATACCTTGCTCGTGACGCGTTCAATCTTGCCGTACAGCCCTTGCGACAGACCGCTGGCGAAGTCGACAAGCCGACGGGCCTCCGGCTCGCTCATCTGCGAGAGGTTGATGATGACCGGGATACCCTCGCGAAAGTTCTCTGCGATCACTTGAGCATCTTTGTAGGCCCGCGGGTGAACCGTGAGAATCTCGTTCATCTCTTGCGGGGCATGCTGGCGAACGGGCGCCGAGCGGCGCAACTGCGTCACCGGGGCACGGCTAGGGACCTCGCGGTGCAGCGTGGTCGGAGCCATGGGGTGAGCCGGGGCGGAGGGAGCAGCGTTGTCATAGTCAAATTCCTCGTCAGCGAGACCGAGATAGACCATGGTTTTACGTAGCGGGTTGGCCATTAGTGTTCCTCCAGAAATTGGTTCTCTGCGAGATTAACCCGGCACCTGACGGTTTCCGGTGATTGCCGAGCCGATCCTTAGGTGTGTCGCGCCCTCGAGTATCGCCTCGCGGAAGTCACCGGACATGCCCATCGAAAGCGCGCTCGCCTCGGGAGCTAGTCGCTGTAGCACCTCAGACTGCTCTCGCACGCGCGCGAAGGCAGCGCGCGCCGAACTCTGCACCGGTGCGACAGCCATGAGCCCGCGCAATCGCAATCGTGGAACGCCAAGCACCCGCTCGACGAGTGACTCGAGCTGCGTTGGCGACACTCCCCCACGGTTCGGGTCAGCGGTGAGGTTGAGCTGCAGAAAAACGTCAACGTCGCGCTCTGCTCGCGCGAGGGCATCGACGAGCGAGGCCCTGTCAACCGAATGGATGACGCTCGCGTAGTCGAGCACAGCGACCGCCTTATTGCTCTGCAACTGGCCGATGAAGTGCCAGGTGAGGCCGAGATCCGCCGTTTCGGCAGCCTTCGCCGCCGCCTCCTGGTGACGGTTTTCGCCCAGATCGTGCGCCCCGATTGCAGCGAGCTCACGCACGAGAGCCGCCGGATGAAACTTCGTGACGACGATCGTGGTGATCGAGGCTGGGTCGCGACCGGCCTCGGCTGCGGCTGCTGCGACATCCGACTGCACTGTCGCGTAGCGCTCGGCGAGCGTGGTCAACGCATCAGGAGCCACTATTTGAGAAAGTCGGGGATGTCGATGTCGTCGTCATCATCGTCGAAGCCGCGCCCGCTCGGAGTTACCGGTACAGGCACGCCGACGACCGGCGCAGCCCGGTACGGATCGGCGGGAATCGTTACGACGGTTGGCGGCGCCGCGTCGACGTAGTTGCTGCGCCGCGGGTCGCGCGTGCGCGTCGGTTCTCCACCGTCAAAGCCCGCAGCGATGACGGTGACTCGCACCTCATCGCCAAGAGTGTCGTCGATGACAGCGCCGAAAATGATATTGGCCTCAGGATGCACCGCTTCTTGAACGAGGCGGGCCGCGTCATTGATCTCGAAGATACCGAGGTTCGAACCGCCCTGAATCGAGAGCAGCACTCCGTGCGCACCGTCGATGCTCGCCTCGAGAAGTGGACTTGCGACGGCAAGTTCGGCCGCCTTGATCGCACGGTCAGCGCCGCGCGCCGAGCCAATTCCCATGAGCGCAGATCCAGCGCCTTGCATCACCGACTTGACGTCGGCGAAGTCGAGGTTGATCAGGCCGGGGGTGGTGATGAGGTCGGTAATGCCCTGAACGCCCGCGAGAAGAACTTGGTCGGCCGTTGCGAAGGCCTCGAGCATGCTGATGCCGCGGTCACTGATCTCGAGAAGGCGGTCGTTCGGCACGACGATGAGCGTGTCGACCTCGCTCTTGAGCTGGGCGACACCGATATCGGCTTGGGCCGAGCGACGCTTGCCCTCGAAGCCGAACGGCTTCGTGACGACACCGATCGTTAGGGCACCGATCGACTTGGCGATTCGCGCAACCACGGGAGCACCGCCGGTGCCCGTTCCGCCGCCCTCCCCCGCCGTGACGAAGACCATGTCGGCGCCCGCGAGTGCCTCTTCGATCTCTTCTGCGTGGTCTTCTGCGGCGCGCCTGCCCACTTCTGGGTCCGCACCAGCGCCCAATCCGCGCGTTA
Organism: Actinomycetes bacterium; assembly: GCA_031421055.1. Lineage (GTDB taxonomy): Bacteria > Actinomycetota > Actinomycetes > Actinomycetales > Microbacteriaceae > Conyzicola. The sequence continues at coordinate 30,993 of JANONY010000053.1, forward strand.
GCTCTCTACCAATATCCAGCTTGACGTCGGCGTCGCTCATCAGCAGCGCCTGGGCGTCGGTGTTGATGGCGATGAATTCGACGCCGCGAAGCCCAAGCTCGATCATGCGGTTCACCGCGTTGACGCCGCCGCCACCGATGCCAACGACTTTAATCACGGCAAGGTAGTTCTGCTTCGATGTCACGACAATCCTCCGACGATACCGAACCCTCAACCTCTAGTTGAAGATGAAAGTTTTGCTCAGTATGTTTTTCCTTGCTTGAGAGTAGGTTGCCAGTTGACCCGAGCCACGGACCATAGCGGCGTGTCGCGATCCACCGCGCGAATCTGAACGTTCACCGAGCGCGCACGACGGGCGCATCGGGCGCAGAGACGTCGTACTCGATGCGTGCCGTGGGCGGCTGCGTTGCGACGAGCGCGGCAAGCACGCGCGCCTTGAATTCTGAGCGCGCAGAACTACCCCAAAAAACAGACTGGGCCCCCGCGCCAAGAAGCAGAGTGACATCGTCTTCGGTACTCGCGGTGACCGAGTCAACCCGCGCGCGCAAATCTAAATCGAGAGCGAGCAACACCTCGACCGCCGAGACGAAGGCCGGATTCTCGAGATCCGGGTCGCCCGCGTCGATGAGGGTCACACCGGCTGGGCGATCGGTCACCGATTCGATGACCACGCCTGCTGCATCGACGACAGCAAATCGTGTGCCGTCATCGACTGCTCCGATCGGCTCGCGCTCGACGATTGTCACGACGAGCGTATGCGGCGGGAGCGATTGCGTCGTATAGCTGCGAATGAGCGCAAAAGCCGAGAGTTCTGTCGTGATCTCGTCGAAGTTCAGCATCGCCAACGGGGTGCCGAGTTGATCGTCGAGAGCCGAACGCACAGCTTCGGCATCGACCCGCTCGGCACCGACAACCGTGATTTCTTTGAGTGCAAGCACGGGCGAGAATGCGGCGAAACCGATCACGGTCGCAAAAATTGCGGCGATACAAATGCCGGAAATCACCTGGCGCCGCCGCGCGCGCGCGCGTCGAGTGAAGCGGCGAATTTCGCCCTTCTCGACGCTGCGCCGCTCCCGCTTCGCGGCGCGGAGCGTCTGAGTCGGGGTTGGCTCGCGCACCACTGGCTTTCGTGCGATCGAGGTCACCCGACCCGAATCTGCTGACGGGCGCGGCGACGGCGGTTTGGCATTAGTGCCCACCGGCGGATCAAATCCCTGCGGGCGCTTCACCTCAGGTGGCCGAAGCCTCGAGCGACGCGAGTAACTGCGGCACAATGCGGTACACGTCGCCGCAACTGAGGGTCATGATGATATCGCCGTCTCTGGCTATCGAGGCCGCGTAGTCTGACGCCCGCTGCCAATCCGGCAGGTAGGCAACCTTCTGCTGATCGACGAACTTCTCGCTCACGAGTGCGCCCGTTACGCCGGGCACCGGATCTTCGCGTGCGCCGTACACGTCGAGCACGATTGTCTGGTCGGCCAGCCGCTCATACACCTCGGCGAAATCTGCGGCCATCAACTGGGTGCGGCTATAGAGATGCGGCTGATGCACCGCGATCACTCGACCATCGCCGACAACAGAGCGCGCCGTCTGTAATGCCGCTTCCACCTCTGTCGGGTGGTGAGCGTAGTCGTCGTAGACGCTCACGCCGCGCACGGTGCCGTGCAACTCGAAGCGGCGCTCAGTGCCGCCGAAGCGCTCGAGGCCGCGCAGAGACGCGGCGGCGTCGAGTCCGAGTCCGACGAGAACCGCGAAAGCGCCGGCAGCGTTGAGCGCGTTGTGACGGCCGGGAACAGCCAGTTGTGCCGGCAAGCTAGCGCCCTGCCACTGCAGAGTGAACGAAACGGGGCCGGATTGGGCTATGTCGGTGACGCGCACATCCGCGTGCTCTGCTTCACCGAAAGTGATGACTCGCTTGTCGGCGAGCTGGCGGAGCACCCGCTGCACTCCGCTATCGTCACTCGAAGCGACAACCAAATCAGTCGCCTTCGACGCGAACTCGACGAATGCGGCGTCGAAAGCCGCGTGGTCACCGTAGTGATCGAGGTGATCAGCGTCGACGTTGGTGATAAGCACCACGGCGCTGTCGTAGAGCAAAAACGAACCGTCAGACTCGTCGGCCTCGATGATGTACAGGTCGCCGCTGCCGCTCGAAGCGCTGACGCCAAGCGACTGAATAACTCCGCCGTTAACGAAGCTCGGGTCTTCGCCCTGCGCGAGCAGCGACGTGATGAGCATGCCGGTAGAGGTCGTCTTGCCGTGTGCGCCAGCGACGGCGATCAGCCGCTGCCCATTGATGAGCCACGCGAGCGCCTGTGAGCGGTGCAGTAGCGGTATGCCGCGCTCTTTCGCCAGAAGGTACTCCGGGTTGTCTGGCCACAGAGCGGTGGTGAAGACGATCGCGGTCGCATCTCCAAGGTTTTCGGCCGCGTGGCCGATCGTGACGGTCGCACCAAGGTCGCGAAGAGCCAGGGTGTTGTCGTTCTCGCCGCGATCGCTGCCCGTGACGCGATGGCCCGCGGCGATGAACATGCGCGCGATACCGCTCATGCCAGACCCACCGATGCCGATAAAGTGCACGGAGCCGAGCTCCGCTGGGAGCGGCTGGCTGAAGTCTGGCTTAATCATCGCTATCAATTTTAGGTGGATGCCCGGCCGCGCCCGCCGCCAGCGCGCCATCGATCAGCGCCACCATTCGATCGGTTCCGTCGAGCACGCCGACACTGGCCGATCGCGCGGCCATCTCGGCGACCGTCGCTCGATCGAGCAGCAGCGGAACCAAGGTCGACGCAACCCACGCTGGCGTGAAGTCTGCGTCGTGAACGATGACTGCGCCGCCCGCTTCGACGAGATCCGCCGCGTTAAAGCGCTGCTCACCGTTGCCGACCGGGTACGGAATCAGAACGGCTGGCACCCCAACCGCGGTGAGTTCACTGAGTATTGCGGAGCCGGCCCGAGAGACCGCGAGGTCGGCAACGGCAAGGGCGAGCTCCATGCGATCGCAGTAGCGCAGCATCACGTAGCCAGCGAAGTCAGGGTCGACAAGGTCGGAACGTTCCCCGGTGATGTGCAGAATCTGCCAGCCAGCGCCGACTACTTGCGGCACGATCGCGGCAACCGTCGCGTTGATGGATCGCGCGCCCGTTGAGCCACCCGTGACAAGCAATACCGGCGTGTCTACGGCGAGCCCAAACAACGCCTGCGCCTCGGCGCGAGCGGCCGCGCGATCGAGGTTCTCGATCTCGGTGCGCAGCGGCATGCCGACGTGCGTTGCGTGGCGAATCGGGGTATTCGAGAAAGTGACTCCGACGAATTTGGTGAAGCGCGCGCCGAGACGATTGGCGATGCCAGGCTTGGCGTTGGCCTCGTGGATAACCAACGGCACCTTCTCCGCATGCGCCGCAAGGTAGGCGGGCGCCGCCACGTACCCGCCGACCCCGATGACGACATCGACCCCGCGGTCACGGATGATTGCGCGCGTGTCGAGCACCGCGCGCCGAAGCGCAGCGGGAAACCGCAGCGCTTCTCGGTTGAGCCGTCGCGGAAAAGGAAGCCTCCCGATGGTCAGCAACTCGTAACCGCGAACGGGAACCAGCCGCGCCTCGAGTCCTTCAGCCGTGCCGAGCACAAGTACGGTCGAATTCGGCTCGCGCTCGCGAAGGCGGTCGGCGATCGCAAGCAGCGGGCTCACATGGCCAGCGGTACCGCCTCCTGCCAGCAAATAGGTGGTCACGACTGCCTCGGCTTTCTCGCGAATGACAGCACGACGCCGATAGCAAGCATGCTGGAAATGAGCGCTGATCCGCCTGCCGAGATGAGCGGAAGTGGCACGCCAAGCACCGGGAGCAGACCAAGCACGACCGCGATATTTACCAGGGCCTGGCCGACGATCCAGACGGCAACTCCACTCGTGACGATTTGAGCGAACGGGTCGGGGTTTGTCCGAATGATGCGCACGAACGCGATCGCCATGACCACGAACAAGAGCAGCACCACAACGGCGCCGATGAGCCCGAGTTCTTCACCAATAATCGCGAAGATGTAGTCGTTGTCTGCCTCAGGAAGCCACGACCACTTCGCCTTTGAGTTGCCGAGACCAACGCCGAAGATGCCGCCAGCGGCAAGCGCCCAGGTGCCGTGCATTGGCTGCCAACAAACCTCGACATAGTCGGCAGGAGAACAGCCGTGCAGCCATGCGTTGATACGCTTCTCGCGCGATGCGCTGGCAAAGGCGAACATGAGCCCAAGCACCGAGATGACGGCGGTACCGCCAAGGATGTAACGCAACTTCGCGCCGGTGAAAAAGAACCCGCTCAGCACGATGGCGAGCATGATGACGGCCGTGCCAAGGTCGCGGCCGACGAGCACGAGACCAATCGACACTAGTGCGGCCGCACCGATCGGCACCACGAGGCGCTTCCAGTCGGAGGTTGCCGCGTCGTACCGGGTCAGCACAAAGGCGATCCAAACGAGAAGTGCCAGCTTGGTCAGCTCTGAGGGCTGAGCATTGATGGGCCCGAGGGTGATCCAGTTCTGGTTGCCGCCGTAGGAATATCCGAGCGGCGTAAACACCAGTAGTTGAAGTCCGATGGCGAGCAGGATCGCCGGGCGCGCCATCCGCTTCCAGAAAGCGATCGGCATTCGCGAGGCGACGAGCATGAGCGGCAGTGCCACGAGCGCGTACAGCGCCTGACGAAGAAAGGCGGCGAAGAAAGAGTTGTTCTCCACGTGCGATTCGACGGACGAAGCAGACAACACCATCACAAGTCCGAAAACGACGAGAAACAGGGTGGTGCCGAGCAACAAGAAGAAATTGCGGGTCTCTGTGCCGAACAGGCGTCGAACAGCGACGAGCGCGGCTGGCGCGCGCTGTTCTGCGCGTGCGGCGCTAGGCGCTGGGGGCGGCTGAGCCGTTGCTCTCGCCATCGGCACCTCCGAGACTCTCCATTACCGCTGCGGCGAAGCGCCGCCCGCGATCTGCGTAGTCAGTGAACTGATCCATCGATGCCGCAGCCGGCGCGAGAAGCACTGTGTCTCCAGGCACGGCGACCGCGATCGAAAAATCGACAGCACGACGCATAACCAATTCAGTTTCTCCGCTGTCGACCTCGAACACCGGCAGATCTGGCGCGTGTCGCTCGAAGGCTTCGCGCAGCGCCGAGCGGTCTGCACCGATGAGCACAGCCGCGCGCAGTCTGTCGCGGTGCCGCTCAACAAGGTCATTGACATCAACACCCTTGAGCAACCCGCCGACGATCCAGACGACGGATGGGAACGCGCTCAGCGAAGCGCTGGCCGCATGCGGGTTGGTTGCCTTCGAATCGTCGACCCAGAGCACACCGTCATGCGCGATCACGGTCTCTGTGCGATGGTGGTCGACACGGAAGGTGGCGATCGCTGCGCCGATGCTCTCTGGTGCAACACCCCACGCGCGCGCAAGCGCCGCAGCGGCGAGCACGTTCGCCACCGAGTGCGGGGCGGCGAGTCCAACCGCCTCTAGTTCGCCGTGCGTGGTCAGTTCAATAGCGGTCGAATGACGGTCGTCATGAAAAGCACGGTCGACGATGATGTCTCCGACCAGCCCGAGATCGCTTGGTCCTGGCGTGCCGAGATCGAAGCCGATTGCCCGACAGCCCTCGACGACCTCAGCCTGTTCGACCATCCACATCGTCTCGGACTCTGACTTGTTGTAGATGCACGCAACGCGGGTGTTGGCGTAGACCTTGGCTTTCGCGTCACGGTATGCGGCCGCTGAACCGTGCCAGTCGAAATGGTCTTCGGCGAGATTGAGGCACACGCTCGCGAACGGTGAGATCGACCCGGCGGCAGTGGTGTTCATCCAGTGCAGTTGAAAGCTGGAGAGCTCAAGCACTAGGGCATCGAACCCGATCGGGTCTCGCACCGCGTCGAGCACCGGCACGCCAATATTGCCAACGGCCGCGACGCGCGCTCCAGAGGCGGCGAGCAGGTGCGTCGTGAGCTGCACGGTGGTGGTCTTGCCGTTCGTACCGGTGACGCAGATCCACTCGGCGCTCTTCACTTTGTCGCGCAGGCGCCACGCCAGCTCGATATCGCCCCAGACCGCCACGCCGCTCTCGGCTGCCCACACCAACAGCGGATTGTTTGGGCGGAATCCCGGCGAGACAATGACCAGCTCTGGCGCAAATTCGGCGAGACTCGCCTCGAGGTCGTCACCGGCAAACTCTGCACCAATGACCGAGAGCAGGTGTTCACGCTCTGCATCGCGCCCAGAGGAAAGAACGCGCACGCGCGTTCCGAGTTCTACCAGAGTGTCTGCTGCGGCGAAACCCGTTACGCCGAGCCCGAGTACGGCAACGCGGAGCCCACTCCAGTCGGCGTGCCAGCTCGTCAAGCTACTGAGGTCGCGCACGATCAGCGGTTGGCCCACTCGAGATAGAACGCGCCGACGCCGGCCGCCACAAAAAGCCCCCCAATGATCCAGAACCGCACGACGACGGTAATCTCTGCCCACCCTTTGAGCTCGAAATGATGATGCAAAGGACTCATGAGAAATACCCGTTTGCCCTTGGTGATCTTGAAGTACGCGCGTTGCACGATCACGGAGCCGGTGACGATGAGGAACAGGCCACCGATGAGCACGAGGAGCAGCTCGGTGCGGCTCAGAATCGCGAGAGCAGCAATCGCGCCGCCCAGCCCAAGCGAGCCGGTGTCGCCCATGAAGATGTGCGCAGGCGAGGTGTTCCACCAGAGAAAGCCGATCAGACTCCCCGCGATGCAGGCGGCGATAATGGCGAGGTCGAGCGGATCGCGCACGACGTAACACTTGTGTACGTCAGCGGCTTCGAGAATGCCAAAGCAACTCTGGTTGTACTGCCAGAAACCGATGAAGATGTAGGCGGCAATAGCGACAATTGCCGAGCCGGTGGCGAGCCCATCGAGCCCATCGGCGACGTTCACGCCGTTCGAGGCGCTCACCGCGATCACGTTGACCCAGACCACGTACAGAATGGCCGCGATCACCGGCCCGAATGCGAGCAGATTGAGCCAATCGATGTCGCGCACAAGCGAGATCGAGAGCGAGCCAGGCGTCAGATTGTTCTCGTCGCGCGGATAGAAGATGGTGAGAAGCGCGAAGGCGCTCGACACAATAACTTGACCCGCAATCTTCGCCCACCCACCGAGGCCGAGGCTGCGCTGGTTGCGAGTCTTGAGAAAGTCATCGATGAACCCGATGCAGCCGAGGCCCACCATGAGAAACATCACGAGAAAAGCCACGGCAGTGAACCGCTGGTCGGCAATGACGTGGCCGACGAAGTAGCCGATTATTGCCCCGAGGATGAAGACGATGCCACCCATGGTTGGCGTGCCGCGCTTCGCGTGATGAGACTTCGGTCCATCATCACGAATGAACTGACCCCAGCCGATGGTGTTGAACAACCGGATGAAGAGCGGAGTAAAAAAGAGGGTAAATACCATCGAGACTCCGGCGCCGATCAGCAGAGCAATCATTCGGCACTCCCCACGAGTTGTTCACTGAGCCGGTCGAGTCCGGCCGCTGTCGCCCCCATTACCAGCACCACATCATTGTCCTGCAAAATGCCACGAACCAAATCGTATGCCTCCGCGGCGGTGGCGACGATCACCGACTCTCCGTCCCAAGAACCCTCGAGGCCGGCCGCCGCGTGGATGTGCCTCCCGGCGTCACCGACAACAACCAACTGCCCAACGTTAAGGCGCACAACAAGGCGGCCGATGTAGTCGTGATCATCGAGCGATTCTTCCGGCGTGGACTCGAACCCCGCGAGTACAGCGAACGACCGCCCGTCGCGCGCGGTGAGCTCGGCGAGCAGCCTCAGCCCGGCCGCTACGGTCGCGCGGG
>JANONY010000054.1:0-3870 GCA_031421055.1 Actinomycetes bacterium
CGTGCCGTCCGGCTGCTAGTTCTTCACCGGCCGGAACCTCACAGCGCAGCAACGTATCGCCCGCGTCAAACAATACTTGCGCCGGTGTACCTTCCAGAATGTCGAATGCGCCGTAGGCGACTCGTTCAGGGTCAGACAAAATCGGGCAGTCGATCGTGTGCCGGTCGCGGTATTCGGACGACCGCTCGGGACTTGCCTGGCCGACTATAACTACTGACGCGCCAGCATCGAGGTAGTCCTGATACTCGGTCTTGAGCCGTGCGGCTCGATCGACTCCGCAACTGCACCCGAAGTGTCGCCAGAACAGGATTACGGCTGGGCCATCGTGCCAAAATGTCGAGAGTAGGCGGGTCTGCCCGGTGTGGTCCGTGAGTTCGAGGTCGGGCGCTGCGTCTCCGACTTGGAGCGGCACGTGATCCCATCGCAACCGCTGCGGGCCGGCGCGCCACGCGTCGAGCCATTTCTGTTCCGCTTGCGATTGATCTTGCGCAGTTGGCATGGGGGCTCCCGGCTCGAGGGTTTCCCCAAAGTATCAGCGCACTTTGAGCGTGTCCAACTGGGGAGTCGGTCGACGCCGGAACACACTTCGGCTAGTCACGCAGGTGCAACGGAGACGGACGTTGCACAGCTGCCGCGCTTCGTCGTTTTTGCAGATGGGCTCGGGGACCAGCAGGGGACCAAACTTGCATCCGGTGATGCCGAAATAGGTCGTGACGCCCGCCCGCGTAGTCCGGGATGTTGCGTGGTGCGCATCATGCTACACTCGGTGCTGTGATCAAGTCCTTTCGACACAAGGGCTTGCGAGCGCTGTATGAGATGGGGAGTGCGGCCGGGGTGCAACCGAATCACGCGAAGCGGTTGCGGATGCAGCTCGCCGCGCTCGACACCGCACACGCCATCGACGACATGGATATCCCGGGCTTCCGTCTGCACCCGTTGAAGGGGGAGATGGCCGGCCGGTGGTCGATCATGGTAAATGGAAACTGGAGGGTGACGTTCGAGTTCCGCGAAGGGAACGCCTACGTCCTGGACTACGAGGACTATCACTGATGAGCGACCTGAAGCCGATGCACAATCCGCCGCATCCCGGCGAGTTCATCGCCGATGTTTACCTCGAGCCGTTCGGTCTGAGCGGCCGGGAGCTTGCCAAGAAACTGGATGTTGCCCCCTCGACCTTGAGTCGTGTTCTCAGCGGTGCGAGCCGAGTGACGCCGGAGATGGCATTGCGGCTGTCGATGGCGCTGGGACGCAGTGCGGAGAGTTGGCTGGCTATGCAGGACGCTCACGACCTCTGGGTCGCCCGGGAGACGCTCGACCTCAGCCGGGTTCACCAGGTGGAACTCGCTTCTGCCTGATGTTTGACCTCGTGGTCGGTGTGAACTGCATGGCAACTAGTGGCACCGCAGAACGACCGGAGAATCAGCGCTCCGGACTGGACGTGGTACCTGAGGGTCAAGGGAGGGGTCGCACGTTCACATCTCGTCAGCCCGACTCAACCTCAGAGGCCGCCCAGCGCACGGCGAGAAGAAGCAGCGCTTGCTTGAGCGGCTCGGCGAGTTGTTCGAGAGGTACTTCGGGTTGGGGTAGTGGGCAGCGCCGCGATGGATCGTTTTCACGCCGCTCGACGAGTGCGACTACTTGCGTAGGCCAGTCCCTGCTCGGCGCAGTCCCAGCACCAGCAGCACGATTCCGACGACCGCGAGAAGCAACCCGATGGGGAGCCAGATGCGGTTACCGGTCATGAAGCTTCCTGGGATCAGGTTCACAGCCTGACCGGCGAATATTCCACCCATGACCAGGGCGACCACACCGACGGCAATAAGGGCGATGCGCCAGGTACGACTATTCATAGGGCCAAACCTACCCTCGACCGGTCCCGAGACTCAGGCGCCAGCATCCGCACGGCCCTCGAATTCTGTCGCGATGCGTCGCCACGGCCGCAGCCGCTCCAGCTGCAGCGCGACGCTGAGAATGAGGGCCTCGCCACCGGCATTGGGATGCGGCGGCGCGACCAGCTGCACGCCGAGCGGTACGTCTGCGGTGGCGTGCCACCCCGCCGGAACACTCGCCGCTGGCCAGCCGAGTAGGTTCCAGGTGGCCTGGTAGGGCGCATAGCGGATGTTCGACCAGATGTTCGCGAACCAGCTTTTGCGGTGCCACTCGATCGCTTTCGGGCCGGGCTGGGCGAGGGTCGGGGTGATCAGCAGGTCGTAGTCGGTGAAGAAGGCCGCCACCGTCGCCCGCGACCGATCCACGGGTGCGTCCCGCAGCATCCCTTTGCGCTTGACGAACCCGCCGAGCCGCACATGCGTGCGCACCCGCCGGTCCATGGCAGCGAGGTCAAGGCCCGCGGCGTCGCTGTGGGTGCCGGCGAACCACCGCATGAGCAACGGCAGCGGATTCGCGTCGTAGGGAAAAGTCACCTCGGTCACCTGGTGGCCTTCGGCCCGCAGCGCCTGAGCGGTTTCGCTGACCGCGCGCGCCCACTCCGGGTCGACTTTCACGAGCACGGAGGGACGCCCGGGTGCGATCGCGATGCGTAGTGGTTGCGTTGGCTCGGTCGGGGTGGCGAGTTCTGGTCGACCGGACATGACAGAAAGAAGAAGTGCGGCATCCAGCACGGTCGTGGCCAGCGGCCCGTTCTCGCTCATGCCGCCCCAGGCATCGACGCCGATCTCTTGCGGAACCACATCGGGGCCTGGCTTGATGCCAAAGACGCCACAGTTGCCTGCCGGGCCGCGGATCGAGCCCATGCCGTCGTTGCCGTGTGCGACGGGCACGAGGCCTGCGGCAACCGCCGCCGCCGATCCGCCAGACGAGCCACCGGAGGTGCGCGCGAGATTCCACGGGTTTCGAGTAATGCCGAAGACGGAGTCGGTGGTGCCGAACACACACAGTTCTGGGGCTCGAGTGATGCCGATGATGATCGCACCGGCATTGCGCAGTCTGGTGACGATCGGATGGTCGGTCGCCTGCGCCGCTGCGCTGGTTGCGGCAGAGCCATCGCGCATCGGCTCACCAGCGACCGGGATGTTGTCTTTGATTGCCACCGGAACGCCGGCGAGCGGGAGGCTGGCCCGATCCGTTCGCGCGTCAACGGCTGCGGCTTCGGCGAGCGCCCTCTCTGCGCGCACTAACTGGAAGGCGCCGAGGCGTTCGTCGTAGTGGTCGATTCGGTCAAGGGCGGCTCGGGTCGCCTCGACGGCGGTCATGGAGCCGGAGCGCACTCGAGCGGACAGCTCTACAGCAGTGGAGAGGGTCATGACCCGATTCTAGGAGCCAGAGCCCATGCCGCTCGTGAGCGCCCCCTCGGCCCGCTCCCATCGCTGTCTCTTAGGCTCAAGTGCATGAGGTACCGCAACGAACCGATCTACACCGCAGCGATCGGCGCCGGTCGCGCCCTGTTCGGCGCCCTGCGTCTTCGCCGCACAGTCATTGGCGCCCAGCACGTGCCCGATGCGGGCGGGGCGGTCATCGCCATGACCCACTTCGGCTACCTGGAGTTTGCTCTGGTCGAGTGGGCGATGTGGCTGCACAACCGCCGCCGCATCCGCTTCATGGCGAAGAAAGGCGTGTTCGAGAAGCGGGTAGTCGGTTCGTTCATGCGCAACATGAAGCACATCCCGGTCGACATGAAGGCCGGCGCAAGCGCCTATGCCGCGGCGGTTGCGGCACTGCGAGCGGGGGAGCTGATCGGCGTGTTTCCTGAAGCGGGGGTGAGCGCGTCGTTTACGATTCGCGACTTCAAGACCGGCGCCGTTCGCTTGGCGGCAGAAGCCGGCGTGCCACTCATTCCGCTCGCCCTCTGGGGCGGACAACGCCTGATGACCAAGAACCGAAAGATCGGCGTGCGCGAGCGCTTTGGTGTTC
>JANONY010000055.1:0-6031 GCA_031421055.1 Actinomycetes bacterium
GACGACCCGGCTCGAGGAACACCGGCACCGCGATGCAGTTGACGCCAATCTCGTTCTCCTGGTCGTCGAGACCATAGCCCCGCGAGCCCGACGCCGCGATGTCGGCGTAGAGCGCCTCGGCGGTGACGAGCGTGCGGTCGGTCAGCGCAGTCAGCGAACGGTCGCCCAGGTGAAGCTTCAGCTCGTCAAGCGAAGAGACCTCGTAGCTGAGCAGCAGCTTGCCGACCGCGGTCGTGTAGGCCGAGTTGCGCCCACCGATGGTCGACGTCAGACGAATGGCGCCGACCGGCGGATCCACCTTCGCGCGGTACACCACCTCGGCGCCGTCGAGGATCGCGAAGTGCGCAGTCTCGCCGAACTCGGTGGCGAGCTCGCGCAGCAGCGGTTCGATGCGCGCGGTCTCTGGGCGGGCATCCTGAAAGCGGTAGGCAAGGCGCAGAAACTCGTCGCCGAGTTCGTACACTCCGCGGGACGATTGGGATGCCAACCCCGCCTTGCGCAAAGTCGCGAGCGCGCGATGCACCGTTGGCTTCGATCCGTTGACCCGCTGGGCGAGGTCATCGAGGGTGATACCGCCTGGGTGCTCGGCAAGCTCGAGCAGCACGGCGAGCACACGGTCGGACCCCACGACCCTCTCTGCCTCGGTCATAGTCGCGGATCCACGTGCACCTTGGGGCCGGGGCCGGCGTCCGGCCCGCGCGAACCCGACAGCCGAGAAGCTACGTCGTCGAGACCGATGATTTCGGCCACGAGCGCGTCTGGCACGACCGCGCCGGAGGCGAACAGTTCGATGGCGCCGGCGAGGCCGGGCGAGGCGCTGAGGATTCCGACCGCCGTGACGTCTTTCAACGCGATGTCGCGGGTGTCGACGAGCGAGGCGGTGCCGGAGAGACCGATGAACACGACGCGGCCAGCTCGATCGACGAGCTGTGTAGCGAGCGCCGGCGCCCCCGGAAGACTCGTCGCGTCGATGACCGCGCCGTACGAGCGCCCCTCCAGCTCGTCGAACGAGTGCGTGTGCCTCACCCCGAGCGAGCGAGCCAGCTCGAGAGACGAAAGGCGCTCGCCGGCCACATGCACCTCGAGGCCGCGAGCGAGCGCGATCTGTGCGGCGAGCAGCCCGATCGTGCCAGAGCCGAGAATCAGCAGCGGTTCGCCGACCGAGAGATGCGCGGCGTCGACGGCACGCAGAGAGTTGCCTGCCGGCTCAACGAGCGCCGCGGCCGTGAGCGTGACGCTCGGCGGAATCTCGAGGGCGAAGCGGGCGGGAATCAAGAGCCGCTCGGCTAGCGCTCCAGGCCAACCGTCGGTGATGCCAACCTCGCGGCGGTCGGGGCAGACGTGCTGGTGGCCGCCGAGACAGTAGCGACAGTGGCCGCAGCCGAGCATGGTATCGCCGGTGACGCGTTTGCCGATCCAGTGCTCGTGTGCGGCTGAGCCGACCGCGCTAACCGTTCCGACCCACTCGTGGCCGAGCCGGATTGGAAAGGTCGTGATGCCCTGATCGAGGTATGCCATCTCGCCCGAATACAGCTCGACGTCGGTGCCGCAGATGCCGACACGCTCGACGTTGACGACCAGGTCATCAGCCCCTGGCGTTGGGTCATCGACGAGTTGCACACCCGCAACCCGCGGCGCCGTCACCACGAACGCGCGCATCAGGCCGTCGGGTCTGGCAGCACGCGTTGGGTTTGCATTCCGAGACCGGTGATGCCGAGGGTTATGGTCTCGCCACCCCTGAGGTAGGTCGGCGGCTTGGCGCCGAGCCCGACTCCCGGAGGCGTTCCCGTGTTGATCAGGTCGCCAGGCTCGAGAGTCAAAAACTGGCTGAGGTAGTGCACGATGAACGCCGGAGAGAAGATCATGGTGCTCGTCGAGCCGGTCTGCTTGCGCACCCCGTCGATGTCGAGAAACATGTCGAGCGCGAGCACGTCGGCAATCTCGTCGGGTGTGACGAGCCATGGCCCGGCCGGGTTGAAGGTCGGAGCAGACTTGCCCTTCGACCACTGCCCGCCGCGCTCAAGCTGCCATTCGCGCTCGCTCACATCATTGACGATCGTGTAGCCGGCGATCGAGGCAGAGGCTGCCGCTTCGTCGGCGAGATACGAGCAGCGCGTGCCGATGACGATGCCAAGCTCGACCTCCCAGTCGGTCTTGACCGATCCCCGCGGTATCTGCAGGTCGTCGTTCGGCCCCTGCATGGTGTTTGGCGACTTGGTGAACAGGATCGGCTCGCTCGGCACCGCCGCGCCGGTCTCTGCTGCGTGGTCGCTGTAGTTGAGGCCGATGCACAGAATCTGGTGCGGGCGGGCGATCGGGGCGCCAACGCGCAGGTCGCCAATCGGCTGTGCGGTGCCCGCGCGTGAAGCGACGACCGTCGCGATCTCGGCCATTCGATCGGCCGCGAAGAATGCCTCGTTGAAGTCGTCGACGACATCGGAGAGATCGATGTAGTTCTCGTCGTCGAGCAGGGCCGCCGGCTTCTCAGCGCCGGGGGCGCCAAGTCGAATCAGTCGCATGTGTCTGCCTTTCTAGATGGTCCAGTAGGGGGCGGATGTGCTGCCAGCCCAGCGGTTCTCTGGCACACCCGTTGCATCGACGTCGGCGACGAAGATTGCGCCGGCGAGGTCGTCGGTCGCTTCCTCCCGACCGGAGGTAATGGCGAGGATCCCGAGGTCAGCCCCGATGAAACCAACGCAGGTGGCCTCCGGAGTTCCAATCTCGACGGTCTCGAGTAACTCGCCCTCGAAGGTGAAGCGCTGCGCGATGGCCGCGCCGTACTGGGCGACCCAGATTCGGTTGTCGGAATCGACGGTTATGCCGTCCGGATACCCGGCGAAGGTATCGAGCACGGTCACCCAGACGCCGTCGCGCAGCGCGCTGATCGTCTTCTCGAACGTGTCGACGTGCAGCAGGGTGCCGTCGGCGGTGAAGGCGAGGCCGTTCGAGAGCGTGATGCCGGTGCGAAGCACCTCGACCGAGCCGTCTGGGGAGATACGCAGCAGCTGCTGATTGACGTGCTCGCCGAGCGAGACGGTGCCGACAAGGAAGCGACCCTGCGGGTCGACCGTTCCGTCGTTCAAGCGTGCCTCGGCCGGGTCGATGAGGTCGGGTCCGCGGCTGATCGTGCCGTCGGGTGCAACGGTGATCAGGGCGGAGCGGCCTGCGACGAGGTATCCACCGTCTTCGGCGAGGGCAACGGCCCCAACCGTGGCGTCGAGGTGCAGCGCGACCGGGGCGTCGAGATTGCGAACAAGGTCGCCGCCGTCGATGTCGACCCACACCGCCTCGCCTGCACGGTCGTCCCAGATGATGCCTTCGGCGAGCAAATAGCGGTGCGCCGTTGCTACCCGCGCGCTCGAAGTCCGTGTCATAATTCAAAATACTAATACGAAGTTTCAACAGATGGAAAGCGTGGATCACCGTGGATCACCTGCGCAGCGCACACTGGTACTCCGGAACCGACCGCAATGCCTACATCCACCGCGCGTGGATGCGGCGCGGACTGCCGAACGAGGCCTTCGACGGAACCAAGCCGCAGATCGCAATCGCGAACACCGCATCCGATCTGAGTCCGTGCAATATGCACCTCAACGAGGTCGCCGAGAGCGTCAAGCATGGGGTCTGGGAGGCGGGCGGCGTTCCCCTCAACCTTCCCGTTGTGTCGCTCGGCGAGACCCAGCTCAAACCGACCGCGATGTTATGGCGCAACATGGCCGCGATGGCGATGGAAGAGATGTTTCGCGCGAACCCGATCGACGGAATCGTGCTTCTTGGCGGCTGCGATAAGACGATTCCGGCGCTGCTGATGGCAGCCGCATCCGTCAATATTCCGGCCATCGTGGTGCCAGGCGGGCCGATGCTCACCGGTCACTTTCGCGGTGAAGCCCTCGGCTGCGGCACCGACGTCTGGCGCCTCAGCGAAGAGGTGCGGGCTGGCACGATCACTAACGGCCAGTTCATGGAGTCAGAGCAGGCCACCATTCGCAGCAAGGGCCACTGCAACACCATGGGCACCGCTTCGACCATGGCCGTCGTCGCCGAAGCGCTCGGGATGACGATTCCTGGCTTCGCGGGAACCCCCGCGCCTGACGCGCGACTATTGTCGCTGTCGCACGAGAGCGGTCGCCTCATCGTCGAGATGGTTGCCTCGCAGCGCCGGCCAAGCGACATCATGACGAAGCAGTCATTCCTCAACGCCATCATTGCTGTCGCCGCGGTCGGCGGATCGACCAACGCTGTCGTGCACCTGCTCGCGATCGCCGGGCGGCTCGGAATCGACCTGACACTCACCGACTTCGACGCCGCGGGCGCTGGCGTGCCGCTGATGGCGAACCTGCAGCCCTCAGGCGAGTTCTTGATGGACGACCTCTACCGCGCAGGCGGGCTGCTCGCACTGCTCAGCCAGGTGCGCGACCTTCTGCACCCCGAACCGATAACCGTCACCGGCGTGCCCCTGATCGAGTACCTCGTCGACCGACCGGTGTACGACCAGACAGTGATACGGCCGCGGGAGTCACCGTTGATGCACGACGCAGGCATCGCCGTGCTGCGCGGCAACCTCGCCCCCAATGGCGCCATCGTGAAGCCTGCCGCCGCGACCCCCGAGCTGCTGCACCATGTCGGACCGGCGGTGGTCTTCGAGAGCGTCGAAGACATGCGTGCCCGCCTCGACGATCCCGACCTCGACGTGACCGCCGACTCCGTGCTAGTTCTGCGCGGCTGCGGGCCCCGCGGCTACCCTGGCATGCCAGAGGTCGGCAACATGCCACTACCACGCAAGCTGCTTGAGCAGGGCGTGCGCGACATGGTGCGCATCAGCGACGCTCGCATGAGCGGCACGGCTTACGGCACCGTCATTCTGCACGTCGCGCCCGAAGCCGCCGCGGGTGGACCGCTCGGCCTCGTACGCACCGGAGACATGATCCGGGTGGATCTGGCCAACCGCATCCTGCGCATGGACGTTAGCGACGAGGAACTCGCAACCCGTACCCCGAGCACGGCGAGCGAGGCTGCCTACGCGGCGCCCGTGCGTGGGTGGGAGAAGCTGTACGTCGACCACGTGATGCAGGCCGACACTGGCGCCGACCTCGACTTTCTTGTCGGCTCAAGCGGGGATGGAGTCGCACGTGAATCACACTGACGAATTTGCAGGACTTGTGGCGATTGTGACCGGGGGAGCGAGTGGAATTGGCGCTGCAACCGCAGATCTCCTTCGTTTTCGCGGGGCGACCGTCGTGGTGTTCGATCGAACCCCGATCGACGACTCGATCGTCTGCGACGTCACGGACGACGCGAGTGTTGTCACCGCGGTGGAAGCGGTCGCTGCGAAACACGGCCGCATCGACATCCTCATCAACAACGCAGGCATTGGCGCGGGCGGTGGCATCGAGGCAAACGACGATGCCGAGTGGCACCGCGTGTTCGACGTCAACGTTCTCGGGGTCACCAGGCTCACGCGTGCGGCGCTGCCGTGGCTGAAGGTTTCTCCGGCGGCATCCATCGTCAACACGTGCTCCGTTGTCGCCAACACGGGTCTCGTCAACCGCGCCCTGTACTCGGCGAGCAAGGGCGCGGTGCTGTCTCTGACCCGCGCGATGGCTGCGGACCTTGTCACCGACGGTGTGCGCGTCAACTGCGTCACGCCGGGCACGGCCGCTACTCCGTGGGTCGACCGCCTGCTCGCTGAGGCGGACGACCCGGAGGCCGCCCGTGCAGCCCTCACCGCGCGCCAACCCATCGGGCGCCTCGTCACCGCGGAGGAAATCGCCAACGCGATCGCATACCTTGCTTCACCGCTCGCCGCCTCGACGACAGGAACGGAGTTGCCGGTCGACGGCGGGCTGCACGCCATCCGCGTGTTTTGACCCGCCTATGGGGGATTCGCGCGAGAGAAAATTGCTGCTTGACTCGAAACGCACTCTTGATGGCGCGGTGTCTGCATCGGGAGACATCTGTGCAAGGCGATCGAAATGAGACACCATGAAAATAGCTGCGCTCGGCATCACCGTCGCGGTCATTGCGATAGCGC
>JANONY010000056.1:0-1966 GCA_031421055.1 Actinomycetes bacterium
TTTTTTCTAGCGAGCCGGCATCTAGTAAGGAAAAGCAAATGGCATCAGCAGCAGACCGCGAGAAAGCCCTCGATACGGCACTCGCACAAATCGACCGCCAGTTCGGCAAAGGTTCCGTCATGCGCCTCGGCAGTGACGAGCGAGCACCGGTAGCCGTGATTCCCACGGGATCAATTGCACTGGATGTCGCCCTCGGCATCGGCGGACTGCCTCGCGGCCGCATCGTCGAGATCTACGGGCCAGAGTCGTCAGGTAAAACCACCCTCACGCTTCACGTGATCGCCAACGCCCAGCGCGGCGGCGGCATTGCGGCATTCATCGACGCGGAGCACGCGCTCGACCCCGAGTACGCCAAGGCACTCGGCGTCGACATTGACAGCCTCCTTGTCTCGCAGCCAGACACGGGCGAGCAGGCGCTAGAGATCGCCGACATGCTCGTGCGTTCCGGATCGATCGACCTCATCGTCATCGACTCGGTTGCGGCCCTCGTGCCGCGCGCCGAGATCGAGGGCGAGATGGGTGACTCGCACGTCGGCCTCCAGGCCCGCCTCATGTCGCAGGCGCTGCGCAAGCTCACCGGTGGGCTCAGCACCACCAACACGACGATGATCTTCATCAACCAGCTGCGCGAGAAGATCGGCGTGTTCTTTGGTTCGCCCGAAACCACCGCGGGCGGCAAGGCGCTCAAGTTCTATGCTTCGGTTCGGCTAGACATCCGCCGCATCGAGACGCTCAAAGACGGCACAGAGGCTGTCGGTAACCGCACGCGAGTGAAGGTCGTCAAAAACAAGATGGCGCCGCCGTTCAAGCAGGCGGAGTTCGACATTCTCTACGGCGTCGGCATCTCGCGCGAAGGCAGCCTCATCGACTTCGGTGTCGAGCACGAAATCGTGCGCAAGTCTGGCGCCTGGTACACCTACGAGGGTGACCAGCTCGGTCAGGGCAAAGAGAACTCGCGCAACTTCTTGCTAGAGAACCCGAAAATCGCCCTCGACATCGAGCAGCGGATCATGTCCAAGCTCGGCATCGGCGCTGAGGCAAAAGCAGCGAAGGCCGCAGCCGCGGCTGCTCTCGCTAGTGCGCCGGCTGTTGCCGCCGGAGCTGCGTCAGCCGTCGCACCCGCGGCCAAGACGGCCGCATCGAATAGTGGACGTCGCGCTGCACCCGTTGCTGCGCCCGCAGTAGTGCCACCGCCCGTGGCAGCCGCGTCGGCGACTGCCGCGGTTGTCGAGCCCGTTGCGCCCATCCCGGCGATCGAAGACGAAGACGCCTTCCCCGCCGCGGTAGGCGAGTCTTTCCCCGTCGCCGTAGGCGAGTAGGGCAATGACGCAGCAGGAGCCTCCTCTGACAGACACGGGCGAGCGCATAGCCACGGTGACGTACCTTTTCGGCATTGCACCTGAGGGTGTCGCCGAGGCGGCTCCTGCTGCGCCTACCTCCGCCCCGGCAATACCCGCGGCCGAGCCGAAGTCCGCACGCCCCGAGAACGCCAGCATGCACGCTCTTGCGCGGCGCGGCATGTCGGTTGCCGAGATGACGCGGCTGCTCGAGGCACGCGAGATCGAACCCGACGAGGTCGAGGCAGAGATTGCGCGCCTAGCGGGCGTGGGGCTGCTCGATGACTCGGCGCTAGCCGAAACTCTGGTGCGCACCCTGCGCGACCGCAAGGGTCTCGGCCGCAGTGCCATCAGCGCCGAGCTGCGTCGCCGCAAGGTCGACCAGGGCGCGATCGACGAGGCGCTCGACTCCATCGACACCGACGACGAGCTCGCCCGAGCCATCGAGGTCGCAACCAAGCGTGCCGGCCAGCTCAGCAGCTACGATGCCGCGACGGCGAAACGCCGCCTCGGTGCCTACCTGCAGCGCCGCGGCTACGGCGGCTCGGTGCTCAGCGCCGCAATCAACGCCGCGCTCAATCCTGCGGCAAACGACGGCGGGGGAGTGCGGTTCCGCTAGCCGCTCGAGC
>JANONY010000057.1:0-2309 GCA_031421055.1 Actinomycetes bacterium
AGATTGGTTTTGCCGCAGGCGCTCGGAAAGGCCGCCGCAACGTGAAACACGCGGCCGCTGTCAGAGGTAACTTTCAGTAGCAGCATGTGCTCGGCCAGCCAACCCTCGTCGCGGGCCATCACCGAGGCGATACGCAGGGCGAACGCCTTCTTGGCGAGCAGGGCGTTGCCGCCGTATGCGGAGCCGTATGACCAGATCTCGCGCGTCTCCGGAAAGTGCGAGATGTTCTTAACCGCGTTGCACGGCCACGCCACATCGGCTTGACCCTCGGCGAGTGGAGCGCCGACGCTGTGAACCGCCGGAACCCACGGCTGCCCTGCATCGATATGTGACAGTGCTGCAGTGCCCATGCGCGTCATCATTCCCATGCTCACGACGACGTAGGGCGAGTCGGTCAGCTGAATGCCGAGTCGGGCCAGTGGTGAGCCGAGCGGTCCCATCGAGAACGGCACGACATACATCGTGCGGCCCCGCATCGCACCGTCGAAGAGGCCAGAGAGAGTGGCGCGCATCTCTGATGGGTCGCGCCAGTTGTTATTGGGGCCGGCATCCGACTCATTTTCAGAGCAAATAAAGGTCGAGTCTTCGACGCGCGCGACATCGCTCGGGTCGCTGCGCGCGATGAAACTGTAGGGCCGGAACTCGGCGTTGACCGGCGTGAGCGTACCGAGGGCGACCATGTCGCGAATGAGTCGGTCGCGCTCGACGGTCGACCCGGTGCACCACACCACGCGATCGGGCTTGGTGAGCGCCGCGATACGGTCGACCCAGGCGCCGACTTCGTCGGACGACACTCGGTCACGACTAGTGGGTGCGGGGGCTGTCATAGTCATTGCGACTCCTCAGGCGACAAAAATTTGGGATATTTCAAGCATGCGCGCTCAATTGGCCAGATTGAGAGTTTTTTGGTAGCAAGATTGCTGATTCTTTAGATAATGTGTCGACATGCACGATTTTTTCACTCTTGGCCAGCGGATTCGTCACTACCGAATGGGTCGCGACCTCACTCTCGACCAACTCGGAGCCGCTATCGGTATGGCCGGAAGTCAGCTCTCGCTGCTCGAAAACGGCAAGCGTGAACCCAAGCTCAGCCACCTATCGACGATCGCCGCGGCTCTCTCAATCAATGTCAGCGACCTGCTCGACGAGTCGCCGCCCTCGAAGCGCGCCGCGCTCGAGATCGACCTCGAGAGGCTGCAGCGCAGCTCGATATATGCCTCCCTTGGCCTGCCGACGGTGCGGGCAGCGAAGACCGTGAGCGATCAGTTTCTCGAGGCGCTCGTCGGCTTGCACCGGGAGCTCGAGTCACGCGCCAGCAAGGCGATCGCGACGCCGGAGGAGGCACGACGCGCAAACACCGAGTTGCGAGAGCGCATGCGTGTCGCAAGTAATCACCTGCCGGCGATCGAGGAAATCGCGCAGAAGGCCCTCGCCGACGTCGGCCACAACACCGGTGCCCTCACGCACCGCTCGGTCAGTCGCATGGCAGAGCAACTCGGATTCGAGATCGTGCACGTCAACGACCTTCCGCACTCGGCGCGTTCGGTCACCGACTTTGAGAACGGGCGCATCTATCTGCCGCCCGCTTCGATTCCCGGCGGCCACGGACTGCGCGGCATGGCGCTGCAAGCGATGGCGCACCGCGTGCTCGGACACACCGCTCCGCAGGACTACGCGACCTTCTTGCAGCAGCGTCTCGAGATCAACTACTTCGCCGCCGCGTGCCTCATGCCGCTCCGGCAGTCAGTGACCTTTCTCGAGACCGCGAAAGCGAACCGCAACATTGCCGTCGAGGACTTTCGGGATGCCTTCGGCGTCACCCACGAAGCAGCCGCCCTTCGCTTCACCAACCTCGCAACCTCACACCTGGGAATGCGCGTGCACTTTCTCCGCGTCGGCGGCGACGGCGCCGTGCACAAGGCCTACGAGAACGACGGCATGCGGCTACCGCTCGACGTGACCGGCTCGACCGAGGGGCAGTTCGTCTGCCGGCGCTGGAGCGCCCGCATGGCGTTCACCAGGACCAACCGCACCACCGAGTTCTACCAGTACACCGACACCCCGGAGGGCAGCTTCTTCGAGTCGACGCAAACCGGAACTTCGGCGAGCGACGAGTTCTCGATCACCGTCGGCGTGCCGTTTGCCGACTCGAAGTGGTTTCGCGGGCGCGAGACCACCAACCGCGAAGTCTCGACCTGCCCAGCAGACAGCTGTTGCCGACAGCCCTCGCGCTCGCTAGTGACGCGCTGGGGCGGCAACGCGTGGTCTAGTGCGAAGCTGCACGCGCACATCCTCTCGCCCCTGCCTTC
>JANONY010000058.1:0-7606 GCA_031421055.1 Actinomycetes bacterium
AGCCTCATCCCACGGGTCTTCCAATCAGTGCGATTGTTGTGCTGTTTGGTCATGGTCCTGTCCCTCCAGTCGCGGGGAGCCGATTAGCGGTCCCACTGGCGCCACTGCATTCGTTCGAATCGAGGCGTCAGTAGTGCGACGGAGGAGTGGTCTCTTGAGGTTGACAGCCGCTTATAAGTGGCAGACACAGAGCGCCCTCGCGCCACGCCACCCCCTCCTGAAGTGCCGGAATGCCTAGCGCTTCGTCTCTGGCTCATGGCTCAGGTCAATGTGCACGATGCCGTCGTACACTCCCTTGTCGCCGTCGCCAGCGAGCGGAGCGGGCGCGGGGAGCATCGTTTGACGGTCGAGCTCGAGCACCGCTTCATGGCGAGTCGGGTGAAACACCTCGTCGCCGATACCCATGGCTCCACCGCGGGAACCTGAGCTTCGATTCTTGCTCGAGAGGTCGATCCAACCGAAGCGATTCGCGAGCGCGATAAGGACCACTACGACCGCGATAACACCGAGTTGCCACCAATACACAGCTTCAGTCTACGTTTGAGACGCGTCACGCACGGGCTTACCGGTCTTGGGGCTTACCGGTCTTGGGGCTTACCGATCGCTGGGCTTACCGATCGCTGGGCTCACGGAACCCGGTGCAGCCACTCGGAGGTGCCGAACTTTTCGGCGACGAGTTGCTCTGCGCGGGCGAGTTCCTCTGCGGTGACTGCACTCTCGTGCAGTCCGTAGAGCTGGCCGAAGGTCTGCTCCATGCGTTCGATGATCTCGCTGCGCGAGAGTCCCGTCTGGGTGCGCAACGGATCCACTCGCTTTGCCGCGGACTTCGTGCCCTTGTCGCTGATTTTCTCTCGGCCAATACGCAGCACTTCGACCATCTTCTCGCCGTCCATGTCGTAACTCATCGTCACGTGGTGCAGCACCGCGCCGTTGCCGAGCCGCTTCTGCGCTGCGCCGCCGATCTTGCCGGCCGGGCTGGCGATGTCGTTGAGCGGTACATAACGGGCATCGATTCCGAGCGAGTGGAGCGCAATTATCACCCACTCATCAAGGTAAGCGTACGAGTCGGCGAACGTCATGCCACTG
The DNA here is from genome assembly GCA_031421055.1 of Actinomycetes bacterium. Classification (GTDB taxonomy): domain Bacteria; phylum Actinomycetota; class Actinomycetes; order Actinomycetales; family Microbacteriaceae; genus Conyzicola. The sequence goes on from JANONY010000058.1 coordinate 1,087, forward strand.
ACAAGTTCGACCGGCGCGTAGATCGAGTAGGTGATGACAGAGCCCGCCTCCATGAACATCGCACCGCCGCCGCTGATTCGCCTAACGACCTCGAAACCATACTTCTCGGCGTTGACAAGGTCGACCTCGTTCTTGACCGACTGAAAGCTGCCGATCACAACGGCCGGGCTGTCCCATTCCCAGATTCGCAGCGTCGGCTTGCGGCGACCAGCGCCGACTTCTTCTGCGAGCACCTGGTCGAGCGCCATCTGCAACACGGGCGGGTAGCTGGTGCCGTGCACGAGCTGCCACTCGTAATTTCTCCAGGTTGTTGCGCCATGAATCGCGCGCCGCACGGCGGTCGCGACTGCGTCTGCACTGAACCCGAGCAGCGATGCCCCGAGTGGGAGGGCGGCCGTGATGGCGGCAGAAATGGATGAGGCATCCGCCTCTGCGCTGAGGCCGATAATCGCGGCATTGATGTCGTCGAGCGCGCTGTCTGGCTCGAGGAAGAAGTCGCCGGAGAGACGAAAAGTGCTGATCAGGCCACTATTGACCTCTAGGTCGGCAACGACCAGTTTGCCGCCGGGAACCTTGAATTCTCCGTGCATGAAGTAAGCCTAACCGCGGCGCACCCCGATGCTGGCGGCCTAGAGCGCGAGCCGGTCTTCGAGCCAGGCGAGCAAATCTTCGCGCACCTCTTCTTGATTTGTCTCGTTGAAAATCTCGTGCCGAGCGCCGGCATAGACCACGACCTCTACGTCGCGCAAACCGCCGCGTTGCACGAGCGAATCTGCGAGCCTGCGCACACTCTCTTCGCCGCCGAGCGGGTCTTCGTCGCCAATCATGATGAGCACCGGCACGTCTTTGGCAAAGCCGAGCGTCGGGCGACCAAACAGCCGAAGCCCGTCGACGAGGCCGAACAGTTTGAGCGTGTCGGCGTAGAAAGTCAGTGGGTTCTCGAGGAACTCCTGCGCGACCGAGGGGTCACGGCTCAACCACTCGTTGCCCGTGGTGCCGAGATGCTTGTGCTTGGCGTTGAGGTTTCCAGCATTCATCGAACCCGGCTGCCGGTACGCCGTGCCCGTCAAGACCACCGCGGCAAAGTCCGCGATGTGGGTGTTGATGAGCATCTGGCCAAGCAGCGAACCCCACGAGTGGCCGAGAAATACCAGCGGGATTCCGGTGTTCTCTGACTGGATTATGCCGGTGAGCTGGTGCAGGTCGGCGACTTGCGCGCGGATTCCGCCTGTACCGGGCTTTCCGAGCTGGGAGTGATCGCCGGCCCACTGCTCGAGTCCGGTTGCCCCGTGCCCACGGTGGTCATTGGCGTACACCGATATGCCAGCCGCAACGAGAAACTGTGCGAGCGTCTCGTAGCGTGACGCGTACTCGCCGAGCCCGTGCGCGAGTTGAACCACGGCTTTCGGCTGCTTCGCCGCCCACACGTAGTAGTGGATGGTGACGCCGCCGGCGTCGACGAACGTGCGGGACTGTTTGGTGACCGCTGTTGGCATCGTTGCCTCCCCTTTGAGCCAATGATATTGGTTGGAGGCGCCGCCAGCCGGGCTATCCGGCGTGCAGATCGCGCGCTAAAGCAGGAGATTTTGTCGACACGCCGTGGCGAGTGGCCCGATGAGACGGCGTGTCGCAATTGCTCCTGTTTTACAGTCGGATGGGCGCGCACGAGCGCCGGATGCGCGGCCGGGGTGGCGCACGTGACGAACTCAGGGCGCCCTACGCCTCGCGCGTGATTTCGACCGTAACGAACAGCTCAGAACCGTAGGGGCCGGCGTAGACGCCGCGCAGTGGAGGCACGTCGTTGTAGTCGCGGCCGCGGCCGACGGTCACGTGACGATCGCCAATGTCGATCTGGTTTGTTGGGTCGAAGCCGCGCCACTCACCGCAAAACCACTCAACCCAGGCATGCGACTCGCCCGTGATCGTCTCACCAATGGCCGCGCTTGGCTTCGGGTGAAGGTAGCCGCTCACGTAGCGCGCCGGAATACCGACGGCACGCAAAGCCCCAAGCGCGAGGTGGGTGATGTCTTGGCACACGCCCTTGCGCACCGCCCAGGCCTCTGCGGCTGTCGAGTGCACCCCAGTGACCCCGTGCATGTACTCCATCGCCTCGCCGATGGCGGTCGCGATCTCCATCGCCGCGTCGCAGGGGTTGGTGTGGCGTTCGGCGATGTCTTGTGCCATTTTCGCCACCTCATCCGGCGGCTGGGTGCGGCGGGTCTGCTTGGTGTGCTCGATGTTCTCGGTCGACTTCTCGACGGCAACCGCGAGCGCATCCCACGCCAGATCGTGCGACTCGTGCTCGCGCGGCCGCACCTCGACGAGACTGGTCGCCGTCAGCGACAACTCTTTGTGGGGGGTAAGAATCTCAAACGACGAGACGCGGGATCCCCAGTAATCGACGTAGTTGTGGTGACTTGAAATCGGAAGAATCTCAAGGTTGCTGTACAGCACCAACTGAGCCTCTGAGCTGGCAGGCAACATGCGCGCTTCGTTGTACGAGGCGGTAACGTCGCCGCCGTAGTGAAAGCCCGTCATGTGCTTGATTCTCAGCCGGTTCACGTCGTCTCCCCCACCCAGCTTGGGGCGGCGTTGGTCGGAAAGTAGCGCTGGCGAATTGCCTCGCTCGCGGCGCTCGTGGCGAGCTGCACGTTGTCCATGTGTCGCGGAAGGTCTTCGAGAATCTCGGCGATCGGGCGGTATTCAAGCTCGCTGCGGATTTGGCCGAGCAGTCGCTGCGCCTGGTCGCTCACGCCACTGCGCTCGGCGCGAGGCTCGAGGTCGCGCATGCACTGTTCTGCCCGGGTGACTGAGAACAGGATGCTTCGGGGAAAGAGCCGGTCAAGCAGCAAAAACTCGGCAGCATTGCGCGCGCTGGGCACGCCACGGTACGTGCGGAGGTATGCCTCGTAGGCGCCACAACTGCGCAGGATCGTGGTCCAGCTCGGCCCGCTGGCCTCCGTCAAAGAACGGGTTGCCAGCAGTCGCGCGGTCATGTCTGCGCGCTCGATAGAGCGACCGAGAGTGAAGAACTGCCAGGCCTCGTCGCGGCTCGTGGCCGACTCGATTATGCCCACGGCGAGGGCGCTGCGCTCGCGCACCCAACCGAAGAACTCGTGCACCTTGTCGCTGGAGACCTTGCGGGGCATGCGCGCGCGCGTCGTGTTGAGGCACTCCCACAGCTCGGTGCTGACGATTTCGCGGGCGCGTCGCGCGTTCTCACGGGCGGCACCGAGCGAGTACGCGATCGACGCCGGCTCCGAGCGATCGACGGCGAGGATGTTGAGCACGTCGTTGCGGGTCAACGAGACATCTGCAGGCGCCTCGCTCCCCATCACGCTCAGCAGCGATCGGCAGGCGAGGTCTTCTTCGATCCACGGGTCTTCGAGCAACAGCTGCAAGTGCACGTCGAGAATGCGCGCGGTGCCGTCGCTCCGCTCGATGTAGCGCCCGATCCAGAAGAGCGACTCTGCGATTCGTGACAGCATTTAGACCTCACCCCGCTTAGCCCGAACTGATCGGTTGAATTCGGCGGCGTGTACGTCGAATTCGACGGGTGTCAGCGGTGAATCGTCGGCGGCGCCAATCGAAGTCGCACCGCGCGCCGCAGAAGCGGCGGCGCGCAAGACGGATTGTTGCTGCTGCGCCTGCTGGCCGTGGCCGAGCGGGCGATCCATCGGGCCGTGGTCATGCTCGTGGCCGTCGAGCGCGGCCACGCTGATGATCGGCATCGACTCGGTGCGCGCGGCTTGGTCGGCAACAAGGCCCTGGATGCTGTGGCGCGACACCTGCAGCGGGTCAAGGCCGACCACCCAGGTGTCTTTCGAGCCGCCGCCCTGCGAGCTGTTGACCACAAGTTCGCCCTCTGGCAGCGCGACGCGGGTGAGGCCGCCTGGCAGCACCCAGACATCTTTGCCGTCGTTGACAGCGAACGGCCTCAAGTCGGCGTGCCGCGGGCGCATGCCTGCTTCGACCAGGGTCGGGATGGTGCTCAGCTGCACCACCGGTTGCGCGATCCAGCCACGCGGGTCGGCGATGAGCCGCTTGCGCAGGTCGTCGAGCTCTTTCTTCGACGCGGCCGGGCCGACGACGAGGCCCTTGCCGCCCGAACCGTCGACGGGCTTGACGACAAGCTCGTCGAGGCGGTCGAGTACCTCTTCGAGCGCGCCCTCATCTTCGAGCCGCCAGGTGTCGACGTTCTTGAGAATCGGCTCTTCCGAGAGGTAGTAGCGCGTCAGCGCCGGCAGATAGGTATAGACGAGCTTGTCGTCTGCAACGCCATTTCCCACCGCGTTGGCGATCGTGACGTTGCCGAGGCGCGCTGCAAGCAGGAGCCCAGGCGAGCCGAGCATCGAGTCTGCCCGAAACTGCAGCGGGTCAAGGAACTCGTCGTCGACCCGGCGGTAGATCACGTCGACGCGGGTTGGGCCGGCGGTGGTGCGCATCCACACTTTGCCGCCAGAGCAGAACAGGTCGCGGCCCTCGACGAGCTCGACGCCCATCAGTCGGGCGAGCAGGGTGTGTTCGAAGTAGGCGGAGTTGTAGACACCAGGGGTGAGCACGACAACGTTCGGCTCGTCAACTCCCTCAGGCGCGCTTGCGCGCAGCGCTTGCAGCAGCTTGTGTGGGTAGTCGCCGACGGGTCGCACGCGCATACTGACGAAGAGCTCTGGCAGAGTCTGGGCCATAACGCGCCGGTTGGAGATGACGTAGCTGACCCCAGACGGCACTCGCACATTGTCTTCGAGTACCCGCCAGCCACCCTGCTCATCGCGAATCAGGTCAATGCCACTCACCTGAATGCGCACGCCGTTCGCCGGCTCGATGCCAGCGGCCTCGCGGTGGAAGTGGCTGGATGATGTGATCAGCCGAGCGGGGATCACCCCGTCGCGCACCGCATCCTGCTTGCCATAAACATCGGCGAGAAAGGCTTCAAGCGCGCGAACCCGCTGGCGGACTCCCGCCTCGACTTCGACCCACTCGGCCTGCTCGATGACGCGGGGCACAGCGTCGAGCGGGAACGGCCGCTCTTCACCGGCGAAGTCGAAAGTGACACCCTGAGCGAGGTACGAGCTGGCAAGCGCATCCGTGCGACCGCGCAGTTCTTCTTGCGTCATTTGGGCGAGCGCGGCATGGATCTCTTTGTACGCCGTGCGGGCCGTGCCTGGCTTCGAAAACATCTCGTCAAACGGGGGCACAGTGTTGGGGCGCAGCGCCGTTGCACTGTAGCCGTCGAACAAGTCGCCCATCGCCCCAGCCTATTGTCCAGATGTTGCAGCGTTGTTTCCGCCGCTGCGGAAACGCGGTGCCTCACTCGCCGAGGGGCTAACTACTCTCCGAGCTGCTGCAGCTCGGCCGAACCCGGGCCGTCGGTTTTGACGCAGGGGCCGGCGATGTTCACGAAGAGTGTCGCACCCGTTCCCACGCCGTCGCCGTCATCGGTCGCCGTAATCGCGATGACAGCGAGTGAGCTCGGGTTCGTCAACGTCACGATGGTTGACGAGTCGGACAACTTCTCAGACTCAGAGGTCCACCCCTTCGACACATAGCTGCCAGCGATCGTCTCCTGGATCGTGTAGACCTTGCTTGCCGCATCGGGAGTCAACTCCGTGCGAGCGGTCGACCGCCACAGCCGCATGAGACTTTTCGAATCAGAGTTGCAGGTTTCGGATGCGTCCGTGACGTCGGTCACGGCGGCGGTGATCTCTGGGCTGATCTGGCCGCTGATGGTGTTGCGCATGAGCTGCGCAGAGCCCTTTGTGTCGGCGAGCGAGAGTGTCGAGTCCGCGGTCTCGGCCGCGGCGCACCCGCTGAGCGCTATCGCAATGACCGCGGCGGTGATGCCGAGCACAGCTATTTTCATGGTGTCTCATTTCGATCGCCTTGCACAGATGTCTCCCGATGCAGACACCGCGCCATCAAAAGTCTGTTCCGAGTCAAGCAGCAATCTTCTCGCGCGCGAATCCCCCATAGGCGGGTCAAAACACGCGGATGGCGTGCAGCCCGCCGTCGACCGGCAACTCCGTTCCTGTCGTCGAGGCGGCGAGCGGTGACGCAAGGTAAGCGATCGCGTTGGCGATTTCCTCCGCGGTGACGAGGCGCCCGATGGGTTGGCGCGCGGTGAGGGCTGCACGGGCGGCCTCGGGGTCGTCCGCCTCAGCGAGCAGGCGGTCGACCCACGGAGTAGCGGCCGTGCCCGGCGAGACGCAGTTGACGCGCACACCGTCGGTGACGAGGTCGGCAGCCATCGCGCGGGTCAGAGACAGCACTGCGCCCTTGCTCGCTGAGTACAGGGCGCGGTTGACGAGACCCGTGTTGGCGACAACGGAGCACGTGTTGACGATCGATGCCGCCGGAGAAACCTTCAGCCACGGCAGCGCCGCACGCGTGAGTCGGGTGACCCCGAGAACGTTGACGTCGAACACGCGGTGCCACTCGGCATCGTCGTTTGCCTCGATGCCACCGCCCGCGCCAATGCCTGCGTTGTTGATGAGGATGTCGATGCGGCCGTGTTTCGCAG
>JANONY010000059.1:0-4581 GCA_031421055.1 Actinomycetes bacterium
GGAATGGCGGTGTGGCGGCAGTGTGTTCCAGACCGAGTGCGGCTCGAGCACGGTCACGCCGAACTGCAGCTGGCACGAGCTGTGGCCACCGCCCCACACATATCGGTAGAGGGTGCGCGCACCTGCGCCAACCTCGTCGGCGATAACTACCGGCACCACGGACGAGTGCTCGATCAGCACTGTCGGGTGAGGCGCGTGGGCGAGTGCAGAAACGAGGTAGAAGCGTGCGCCGGTTCCGCGAAATGACACCTGCGCTCCACGACCGACGTAAAGCCCATCGAGGTGTCCGAGCGCATAGGAGGTGCCATCGACGATGACCTCTCCCGGTTCGGCAAGGTTGACCACGCCGAGCTCGCGGCGCTCGAGAAGAAACTCGGCACCGATCGCGTCAAGGCCGCTCGGTACGATTTCGGTGGCACCCGGTACGACGCCGGCCACGACCATCCGGTCGTCGCCTAGGTAGGCCCCGCGAAACTCGCCATCGACGAACAGGTCTTCGACGAGAAACCGCGATCGCAGTTCTTCGGTCGATGCGCCAATGACGCTTTGCGGCCCTGCTGATTGCCTCACCGAGATCATTCGGTCACCCATCCTCATCCTTGAACGATGTTCCGTATCCTGTACGTGGGATGACAATAGAGCCGTACTGCGCGATTAGTCAAGTATGCGTATGCTGTTCCGTATGTTGGACGAGACGGATGCAGCGGACGAAGCCGAAAACGGCAATAGTTTCACCCCGGTAAAATCTGCGGACCGCACGCTCGAGGTGCTCGAGCACCTCGCCGCTAAAGGTTCGGTGAGCCTCATCGATATCTCGCGATCCCTGGGGATCCCCAAGAGCAGCCTGCACAGCTTGCTGCGCACGCTCGAATATCGCGGCTGGGCGGAGTCGGATCCGAGCCGTTCCGTCTACAGCCTCGGTATGAACGCGCTGCTCACCGGTGCGTCGTATGTCGATCAAGACCTCGTCGTCTCACGCACCTCAGAGACACTCGACACGCTCGCCGCGGCCACCGGTGAGACCATCCACCTCGGTCGCCTAGAAGGCACAGACGTCGTGTACATGGCCAAGCGCGAGTCGCGGCATCCGCTGCGCATGTTCTCTGCAATCGGTCGCCGGTTGCCCGCCCACGCAACCGGACTCGGCAAGGCGATGCTCGCCGAACTTGAGAATGATCGGGTGCTGTCGATCATGGTCGACCCGCTGCCGAGCATCACAGAGCACACGATCACCACGAAGAACGAGCTCGTGAAGCGACTCGACGTCGTACGCTCCAGCGGCTACGCGATCGACGACGAGGAGGCCTGCATTGGCCTGCGCTGCTTCGCAGTCGCACTGCCATTCACGAGCCCATCAAAGGATGCCATCAGCTGCTCTGTGCCGTATGCCCGGCTCGACGCCGAGCGTGAGAAGTGGATCATCGAACTGCTGCTGAGCACGAAAGACCAACTCGCCCGCCAGTTCAGCGGTCGTCGATTCTGAGGAGAACGAATGCCCAACATCACCGTGCAGTTGCTCAAAGGCCGCGACGTTTCGCAACGCCGCGCTTTCGTGGAAGGCGTGACCGACAGCGCTGTCGCGACACTCGGCGCTCGCCGCCAAGACGTGCGCATTGTGTTCGAAGAGATCACGCCAGACATCGTCGCTAATGGTGGAGTGCTTGCCAGCGAAGATCCGAGTCGCGCCGAAGTTGTTTCGCGCCTTGAGCCGCATGAGAACTAGTGGGCGTCTCTAGTCTCGAGTCTCTTGGTCCCGTCATACCGGTCGTCGTCATCGACGACGAATCGCGGGCTGCGGATGTCGCCTCTGCACTCATGGCTGGGGGTATTCGGTGCGCAGAGATCACGCTTCGCACCGACGCAGGCCTTGCCGCGATTGCCGCGATTGCCGCGCTCGAACTGTCGGGGTTCACGGTCGGCGCTGGCACCGTGCTGACCCTCGAGGACCTTGAGCGAACTGTCGACGCTGGGGCGCGCTTCATCGTGAGCCCCGGTTTCGACAAGCAACTGGTCGAACGCGCCAATGAGCTTGGGGTTGGGGTGCTGCCCGGCATCGCGACCGCGACCGAGGTACAGCGCGCCAGCAAGTCAGGGGTCGGCACCGTGAAGTTCTTTCCCGCCGACCGCCTGGGCGGGCTCGACACCATCGCGGCTCTCGCTGCGCCTTTTCGCAACACGCGGTTCGTGCCGAGCGGCGGAGTCACGGCGCAGAACGGCCTCGACTACCTGCGCCACCCCGCGGTGCCAGCCATCAGCGGCAGCTGGATGGTCACGAGGCAACTGATCGCCGCCGGCGATCTCGCCGCGATTGAGCGGCTCAGCGCAGAATTCACCTCGCGACTGGGCACTCTCGCATGACAGCGGGAGTGGTAACGCTCGGCGAGACGATGGGCCTTTTTCGGGCTGCAGAGATCGGATCGCTCGCCCAGGTGTCAGATTTCAGACTCAGCATCGGGGGCGCTGAGAGCAATGTCGCAATCGGTCTCGCGCGGCTCGGCACCCCGGTGACGTGGATCGGCAGGCTGGGCGCCGACAGCATCGGCGAGCGTGTTGTGCGCGAGCTCCGAGCAGAGAACGTCGCGGTCGAAGTTACTTACGACGAGACCGCCCCAACGGGGATCATGCTCAAAGAGCAGCGCACTCCAGACGCGACCCGCGTTATCTACTACCGTTCGGCGGGCGCGGGCGCAAGGCTCGCCCCAGAGCATCTTCCCGCCGGACTCATCGAGAGCGCAAGCGTGCTGCACGTCACGGGAATCACCGCCGCGCTTTCGTCGACGGCCCTCGCCACCCTCGACGCGGCGATCGAACGGGCGAACGCAGCGAACGTGCCCGTGTCGTTCGACGTCAACCACCGGGCGTCACTGTGGCTCGGCCGAGACGCGCGCGACGTGTACCGCTCGATCGCTGCGCGGGCAACGATCGTCTTCGCTGGCCTCGACGAGGCAGCACTACTTGCCGAGGGTTCGACGCCGCTGGGCCTGGCCGAGGCCATCGCGCAGCGTGGTCCGAGTCAGGTCATCATCAAGCTCGGCTCCGAGGGATGTCTTGCTCTAGTCGACGGCGTTGCGTACGAGCGCGACGCGATCAGTATTCGTGCGCTCGATACCGTCGGGGCCGGTGATGCGTTCGTCGCGGGGTACCTCGCAGAACTGCTCGCCGCACTCCCGGTCGCCGATCGGCTCGATACGGCCGTGCGCACGGGAGCTTTCGCCTGCCTCGGCCCCGGCGATTGGGAGAGCTATGCGCACAGAAACGAACTCTTGCTTCTGGAGGCGTCCGACCCCGTCGCCCGGTGAGAACCGCCCCGACTTCGCCATTACGCGCACCGCGCCGGGAGCACGGTGACTCACTGGAAGTAGTCGGACCTCGAGACGTAGGTGTCTACCTCGCACAAGGTCTAGGTCACCCGCGAAGTTACTAGGTAGCTCACCTGCTCCAGCTAGGTGTCGCTACACGACTTTGACTGTTCGGGCAGCGCGTCGCCGCCAACTGTACGCAATCAGGCCGAGAAGAATCGGAGGGGTTAGAAGCGTCAGCCAAAAGATCGGGCCCATGGTCATCGACACTGACGATGAGCCATCAGCTGCAACATCTCTAGACACGGTTCCAAACTCAAGGCCAGGAGTACCAAAGACAAACCGCCCATCATGCCCGACGCTCATTGCCCCCATCAGAATGGTGAGTGCCGTTGCGGCGGTCGCCGAAAGTAGAAAGCCGATCACAACACTGAGCGATATCGCGATTGCGGTCTTGTTCTTTTTCATATTCGACAGGAAGTCCCCACGCAACCAGCGTAGAACTCGTCATCAAGATGCCCGGAGAAACAAGGACAAAGCCGAAGCTCGTCCGGATACGTCCGATGTGCTGCCATGACTCTCACCCTTTCAGGGGATCAAGAGCCTCCATCAAACCCGGGGCGCAACAGAGACGTTCTCGCTGCATCTAGGCAGGCAAGGGCTTTCCGGCCTACGGAGATAGTTGTGGTTCCGCCGAACTGCGGGCGTGCTCAAGGGCGCCGAGGATCAGGTTGAGGCCGTAGGTGAACTCCTCCGCGGGGTCATAGTTACTTTCCATGAGTTTCGTGGCGGACTCGTTCAGGTAGGGGTACTCCTCCGGGGGCAGTTGCGGCAGGTACACCTCGTGAATCATGTCCCCTAGCTCGCCTGCGTCGGCGAAGGGAAGGCCCACCTCCTGGAGCACGAAGCCGTAGACGTAGCTGTTGAGGAGCCAATTCGCGTGGGTGGCCATCTGCACAGAGAAGCCGGCCTTGCGCAGTGAGGCCGTCACTGCCTCGCGGTGCCGCAGGTTGGCGGCCCCCGGGGTGGTCCGCGACTCCATCAGGGCGATCGCCCAGGGGTGACGGGCGAGCACTTCTCTGGCAGACACCGCCTCGCGGCGCATCGCCGCTTGCCAATCACCCCGGCTGTCCGGCAGGTGGATCTCGGCGAAGACGAGGTCAACCATGCCGTCGAGCAACTCCTCTTTGTTGCCGACGTGGTGGTACAGCGACATCGCCCCAGCGTCGAGTTCTTTGCCCAACCTGCGCATGCTGAGCGCGTCGATGCCCTCGTTGTCGGC
>JANONY010000060.1:0-2058 GCA_031421055.1 Actinomycetes bacterium
CGGTGGCGCGATCGACGGCGATGCCACGTTCGACCGGGCGGTCGGGCCGATGCAACTGATTCCGCAGACCTGGCGCAACTGGCACATCGACGCGAGTGGCGATGGCGTCGAAGACCCGCAGAACATCGACGACGCGACGCTTGCGACAGCAAATTACCTGTGCCGTGCGAGTGGAGACATGGCGTCAGAAGACGGCTGGCGTGCCGGCGTCGCGGCCTACAACTCGGCCGACTCGTACCTGCTCGCGGTTGCCGCCGCGGCCGACGATTACGCGGGCTAGTGCGGCCGCCCGAGAACCGTCGAAACTTAGTGCGGCCGGGCCGTGCTTGAGCGCACGACGAGGTCGAAGCCGAGCGGGGTGTTGAGCGAGCCCTTCTCGCGCGTGCCCGGATGCAGCTGGTCCATCAAAATCTCGACCGCCTTGCGCCCCTGCTCGTCGGGGTACTGCGCGACCGTGCTCAGGCCGAAAAACTCCGCGAGCTCGTGGTCGTCGATACCCATGATCGAAATGTCGGCAGGCACGCTCATGCCCATGTCGCGCGCGGCGAGCATCGCCCCGATCGCCATTTCATCGGATGCCGCAAACACGGCCGTCGGACGCCGCCTCGGGTTGCCGAACAGCTGCTTCGCCGCGTTGTAGCCCCCCTGCATGGTGAAGTCTGCCGCTTCGAACAGCTCTGGATCGACCGAGATGCCGAACGCTTCGAGTGCCGTCTCGTAACCGATGCGTCGATTGGTTGGAAGGTGAAAGTCCATCTCCGACTCTTTCGTGCCACCGATGTGCGCGATCGAGCGGTGCCCGAGCGAGAGGAGGTGCTCTGTCGCGAGGCGAGCGACGGCGACGTCGTCGACGCTGAGGGTGCGCACTCCTGGCAGCGGGCCGCCGATGCCAACGATCGGCTTGCCGAGGTCGAGAAGGCGGGTGACCTCGTTGGGAGTTAGTTCTAGGGAGACGGCGATGACGGCATCCACCCGTTTTCTCAGCAAAAAATGCTCGAAGACGCTGCTGCGTTCGCCGCTGCCGCCGCTGAGGTTGTAGAGCGTCAGATCGTAGCCGTGGCTCAGCAGCGCCTGTTGTGCACCCTCGACAACCGAGGCATAGAACCAGCGATTAAGAAACGGAATGACGACGCCGACGTTTTTGGTGCGACCGGTGGCGAGGCTTGAGGCGTTCGACGAGACGACGTAGCCGAGCTCTTCTGCCGCGCGATGCACGCGCTCGCGGGTTGCCGCAGAGACGTGCCCGTTGCCACTCAGTGCGCGCGAGACCGTCGCCGTCGAAACCCCAGCGAGCTCTGCAACTTCGGTGATTCCCGCCACTCGCTTTTCGCCTTCCCTGATCAGCCGATCATATTAGGGCGTCCGCGATTTGGAGACCGCGCCAAGCGCGCTATTCTTGTTCAGCGCTCTCGGACAGGTCAATAGATCGGCACGGAAGCGCCCGCGGCAAGTTACCCAAGCGGCCAAAGGGATCTGACTGTAAATCAGACGTTTTCAACTTCGGGGGTTCGAATCCCTCACTTGCCACCAAATTTAGCCCCGCTGCCTCGCGAATTTCCCGGAATTGCGGGGCTTTTTGATTTTGCCGACTCGGTTGAATCACGCTCGCTTGTGGGGAGTTGTGGGGTTTTTGTGGGGGGACAACAGCGTTCGAAGCATGAGCTCTCGCCCGAGTGACGCCGCGATCAAGCGCGCCGCGGAGCCTCTCAGCTAGACAGCATCCTTCCAAACGCCACTGGCACGAACCTTGACTATTGCGTCCTTCCATACCCCGGCAACGCGCACCTTTACGATCGCCGGCTTCCAAGCACCAGCAGCCTGCACCTGGCCGCCTGACAGAACCGTCACGGAGCTGGCAGCCGAGTGGAGCGAGGTCGTGCCGAATTCGTCTGTCACTGCATTTCTGGCAGCCACACGAACGTAGTAGGTGGTGCCCGGTGTCAGACCGGACAGCGCGGTCGACAGGCCCGCGGCGGCCACAATATCTGAGCCGGTAAACAAGGCGTTGTCTGCATACTCGACGACATAGCCTGTGATCGCGCTGCCCCCATCGTCTGG
>JANONY010000061.1:0-7824 GCA_031421055.1 Actinomycetes bacterium
TCACGACTCTGTACCTCGTGAAGTTGCTCGAAGAGGTCGGCCTGCCGGCTGGCGTCGTTAACGTCATCACCACATCGTCGTCGGCCGCAGTGTCGGCGCCGATCATCGCCGACCCGCGACTGCGCAAGCTGAGCTTCACCGGCTCGACCGGCGTTGGTCAGGCGCTGATGAAGCAGGCGGCCGAGGGAGTGTTGCGCACCTCGATGGAGCTCGGCGGCAACGCCCCGTTCGTCGTGTTCGATGACGCAGACCTCGACAAGGCGGTCGACGGCGCGATGCTCGCAAAGTTTAGGAACATCGGGCAGGCGTGCACCGCGGCCAACCGGTTCATCGTGCATTCGTCGGTCGCTAACGAGTTCGCATCGCGCTTGACCGAGCGCGTCAAGGCACTCATCATCGGCCGCGGCACTGAGGCAGGCGTCACTATCGGGCCGCTCATCAACGACGGCGCGGTCGACAAGGCTGACGAGCTCGTGCAAGACGCGATCGGCCGCGGCGCAACACTGCTCACCGGCGGCAAGCGGGTTGCGGGCGATGGAAGCTTCTATGAGCCGACGGTGCTGACCGATGTGGTGGCTGGCAGCGACATCCTTCGCGAAGAAATCTTCGGACCGGTCGTCACGATCGTGCCGTTCACTGACGAGGCGGATGCCGTGGCCAAGGCCAACGACACAGAGTACGGACTCGTCAGCTACGTCTTCACTCGCGACCTCGCGCGCGGGCTGCGCCTAGTTGAGAGCCTGCAGACCGGCATGATGGGGCTCAACGTCGGTGTGGTGTCGAACGCTGCTGCGCCGTTCGGCGGGGTCAAGCAGTCCGGCGTCGGGCGCGAGGGCGGGTTCGAGGGTATTCACGAGTACCTCGAGACGAAGTACGTGCTGACGCCTGACCCGTTCGCTTAGGCTTCCACGATCTAGACCCCGCCCGCACCCGTGATCAGGGTGACGATGACAACGACGGCGAAGAGGCCGGGGATCAGCGTCAGCACGCCGCCGATGAGCCCGAGGCGCCGCTGGCCGCGAAACCCGGCGATGGTGCACAGCACGATTGCGGTGATGGTGACGAGAGGCGCGACGATCGCGAGCAACGTCAATGTGACGTCGGGCGCTGGCAGGAAGTTGTTGGCCAGCAGCGCTGTCTCAAGCAGTGCTGCGAGGATTCCGGCGGTGAGGGCGGCAATGCCGATTCGTGATGAGCTCATGAGGACAGCTTGCCGTACTAGCCTCGAAACCATGACCGACGCCACGGAACCCGACTAGTGCCCCAACTAGTCGAGATCGCCGATCTCAGCGACCCGCGGCTCGCCGACTATGCGCACCTGACCGATGTCGCGCTCAAAAACTCTTTTGGCGAGCACGGGCTGTACCTCGCCGAGAGCCTGCTCGTGCTGCAGCGAGCGCTGCGGGCGGGGCATGTTCCGCGGTCGGTGTTGGCGCTCGGGGCGTCGGCGGCTGAGGCTCTGGCTGCGGTCTCCGACTTTGACATCCCGGTGTTCGTTGGGCCTCCCGAGTTGCTCGAACAGCTCACCGGCTACCTTCTGCACCGCGGGCTCATCGCCTCGATGCACCGGCCTGCGCTGCCGACTCTGGCGTCGCTGCTCGCTTCATCGCGCCGCGTTGTCGTGCTCGAGAACGTGGTCGACCCGACCAACGTCGGGGCGATCTTTCGTTCGGTCGCCGCGATTGGGGCGGATGCCGTGCTCGTCACCCCGCGTTGCAGCGATCCCTTTTACCGCCGCGCCATTCGCGTCTCGATGGGCACGGTGCTGCAAGTGCCCTGGACGCGCGTTGGCGAGTGGAACACGCTTCGCCCGCACCTGAAGGAGGCAGGCTTCCATATCGCCGCCCTAGCCCTCACTGACGACGCTGTAGCACTGCGAGAGTTCGCGGCGACGGCGCCAGAGCGTGTCGCGCTCGTGCTCGGTACGGAGGGGGAGGGGCTCACGCCGCACGCCCTCGCGGCCGCTGACACTGTCGTGCAGATTCCGATGCGCCACGGCATCGACTCGCTCAACGTCGCGGCCGCTGCCGCCGTGGCGATGTACGCCCTCGTCTAGAACCCTCTCTGCCTCGAGTTGCCCGCTTGTGCGGGTTCGAGAGTCGCCACACCCGCACAAGTGGGCAACTCGAGAGTGGGTCAGACCAGGAGCTGGTGCTTCGCCAGTTCTTTGTAGAGCGGGGTGCTCTTCACGAGTTCGGAGTGCGTGCCGACTCCGACGACGAGACCGCCGTCGAGCACGACGATCTGGTCACTGTCGACGACGGTCGAGAGCCGGTGCGCGATCACCACGAGCGTGCGGTTGAGGGCGACCGCGTCGATCGCCTCGCGCAGCATCTGCTCGTTGCGGCCGTCGAGCGATGAGGTCGACTCGTCGAGCAGCAGAATCGGCGGCGCGGCCAACAGCGTGCGCGCGATCGCGAGGCGCTGACGCTCGCCACCAGAGAGCATGACGCCGTCTTCTCCGACCTGCGCATCGAGCCCGAGCTCGTTACGGTTGAGCACTTCGTCGAGGTTGACCGCGGTAATCACTGCACGACAATCTGCCTCGGTCGCCGCGGGCGCACCGAGCAACAGGTTTTGGCGAATCGTTCCGGCCAGCACCGGCGCGTCTTGCTCGACGTAGCCAATTTGGGCGCGAAGCTCGTGCCGATCAAGCCCACGGATGTCGACACCGCCGAGCCGCACCACGCCGGCCGTCGGGTCGTAGAACCGCTCAATCAGCGCGAGGATCGTGCTCTTGCCTGCACCGGACGGCCCGACGATCGCCGTGCGCGTTCCACGCTCGACGCTGAACGAGACGCCGCGCAGAACCGTGAGATCGTGCGCCGGTTCTGCCGCCTTGAGGGCGACCGGATCGTGCGCCGCGACCGCCTCCGCTGGGTAGGTGAACGCGACATTCTCGAAGCTGATGGCGGCATCCGATTCGATGGCGGCGACGGGCGCGATGTCGGCATCCGCCTCGGTCTCTGACGCAAGTGCAATGATCTCTTGGATGCGACCAAGGGCACCCAGCGCCTGGTTCACCGAGGTGATGGCACCGAAGGCCTGGCCGAGCGGCATCACCATCATGAACAGAAACAGGATGAACGCGATGAGGCTCGCGACGGTGATCGCCCCACTGGCGACCCGGAAGCCGCCGACGCCGAGCACGACGAGTAGTGAAACCTGCAGTGAGACGTTGGCAATCGGCACTACGAGCGCCGAAATGCGCGCGACCCTGAGGCCCATCTGCCACGCGCCCTTGGCGTCGTCATGAATGGCTGCGACCTCGCGTTCGGTGGCGTTCGCGGCGCGTACGGTGCGAATCGCGCTGAGCGAACGCTCAACCGAGGCGGCGAGATCGCCGACCTTCTCTTGTTGCTTGCGGCTGGCGACGCGAATGCGCCCAGAGAGCGTGATGACCGCGAAGAGTGCGACCGCGATGACGATGACGGTGAGCCCGAGCAGCACTGGATCGATGATCGCCATCGCGATGATGGCCCCAACGAACACGAGCGAACCCCCAACCGCGTCGACGAGGCCCTGCGTGATGACCGCGTACAGCAGCGTTGTGTCGGAGCCGACACGCGAAACGAGGTCGCCGGTGCGGCGCCGGTCGAACTCGCTGATGGGCAGGTGCAGCATTCGACTGACGAGCTGTCGGCGGGCAGAGTAGACGACGCTAGTTCCGGTGCGCTGCAGTAGATAGTGCTGCAGACCGTTGATCAGCGCGGTGGCGACCACAAGCGTCACGAGCAGCCAGACTATGCCGCCGAGCGGGTGGTCCTTCTCGACGACGGTGATCACTTGGCTGACGATGAGCGGCTGGCTCAGGGCGGCGAGAGCGCCGACGATGCTCAGCCCCACGACGACACCGAGCACTCGCTTGTGCTCGAACAGGTACGGCATCAGCTGGCTGAAGCGGGCGCGCGGGCCATCATCGTCGACTTTGCCGAAGCGGGAGCGGCGGGATGGTGAAGCAGAACTCATAGGTTCCACCGTAGCCGCGCGCCGAGCGCCCATCGTACTCCTTTGGAACGAGCGGCCGTCATACTTTTGGCGCTCAATCACGAGCCCTCCGGCGCGAGTCGGTGCCCACGATTAGGCTCTAAGGGTGCCAGCCCCAGTGATCTCAGCGCGCGCCCTGCGCAAGACCTACAAAGACCTCGTAGCGGTTGACGACATCAGTTTCGAGGTGGCCCCCGGCGAGTCGTTCGGCCTGCTCGGGCCCAACGGTGCAGGCAAGTCGACGACAATGCGCATGCTCGGCGCGGTATCGACGCGCACGAGTGGCGAGCTGAGCATTCTCGGCCTCGACCCGAACGACTTCGGCCCAGAGGTGCGCTCGCGCCTCGGCGTCGTGCCGCAGGCCGACAATCTCGATACCGAGCTCAGGGTGCGCGAAAACATCATCGTCTACGGCCGGTATTTCGGCATCCCTCGCGCCGAAGTTGCCAAGCGCGCCGACGAGCTACTCGAGTTTGCGCAGCTGGCAGACCGCTCAAAGTCTCGCGTCGATGACCTGAGCGGGGGAATGAAGCGGCGGCTCACGATCGCGCGGGCGCTCGTGAACGAGCCGCGCATCCTGCTGCTTGATGAGCCGACCACGGGGCTTGACCCGCAGGCGCGGCACGTGCTGTGGGATCGCCTGTTTAGGCTCAAAGAGAAGGGCACAACCCTCGTGCTCACGACGCACTACATGGATGAGGCAGAGCAACTCTGCGACCGTCTTGTCGTGGTCGACAAGGGCGCCATCATGGCCGAGGGCTCACCCGCTGCACTCATCAAGAAGTACTCGAGCCGCGAGGTGCTCGAGCTGCGCTTTGGCTCAGATAAGAATGCGGATGCCGTGGCACTACTAGAAGGAATCGGCGACCGTATCGAGACCCTCCCCGATCGCGTGCTGGTGTTTGTGCACGATGGCGAGCATGCGCTCGAAGAGGTAACTCGTCGCGGCATCGAGCCGATCACCAGCCTGGTGCGACGCTCAAGCCTCGAAGACGTCTTTCTGCGCCTCACCGGCCGAACGTTGGTCGAATGAGCGAGGAGCACCGCGGCTCGAAGATTGAGGCCGGCGCCGATTTCACCGCCGAGGCGATGGAGGCTGGCGCACGAGTGCGTCGCTACGGCGCCTGGTATGCGGCAGAGCACCGCATTCGGGCGATGCGCGCTTTCGCGCTGACGCTGATCGTGCTGATGTTCGGCAACCCACTGCTCTACCTGCTCAGCCTCGGGCTTGGCCTCGCGACGCTCGTTGCGGCCGACGTTGACGGAGTTAGCTACCTCGTCTTCGTTGCGCCGGCCCTGCTTGCCGGTGCCGCATTCATGGGTGGTGCAGAAGAGTCGACCTATCCGGTGCTCGTCGGCTTCAAGTTCAACCCAATCTTCTTCGCGATGGCCGCGTCACCGATCGCGCCGCGCCAAATCGCAAACGGCATCTTTATCGGCACGGCCGTTCGGGTCATCCCAACCGTGATCGTCTACTACGCCATCATGCTGCTGTTCAACGCCGTGCCCTCGCCGTTCGGCGTGGTAACGATCGTGACGGCGTCGCTGCTCGGCATGGCGACGGCAACCCTGGTGACGTGGTACACCTCGACGGTCGTAGACGATAAGGGACAGATGGCCGTCATCATGCGGTTCATCATCATGCCGCTGTTCTTGTTCTCTGGCACGTTCTTTCCCCTGTCGCAGCTGCCAATCTTCTTGCAGTGGATCGGCTGGCTCTCGCCCTTGTGGCATGGCGCCCAACTGGGCAGAGTGTTCTCGTACGGAATGGCCGAGCCGATCTGGCTCACCGTCAGCCACGTGGTGTACCTCGTGCTGCTGCTCATTATCGGTTGGCGAGGCACCCACCGCGTGGTCGAGCGAAGGCTGTACAAATGAGGCTAAGGGCGCTGTACGCGGGCAACGCGCGCGCGGTCGTGTTTCGCGGCTTTCTCGCGTCGAAGAGTTCGAACGCCGTTGTCATCGTCAGCGGATTCTTCGAGCCGGTGTTCTACCTGCTCTCGCTCGGTCTCGGGCTCGGCGGGCTCATCGGCTCCGTCGAGACGAGCGATGGGATCGAGGTGCCCTACGCCGCCTACATCGCGCCGGCACTGCTAGCGGTCGCCGCGATGAACGGCGCGATCTTCGACTCGACCTGGAACGTGTTCTTCAAGATGAAGTTCGCGAAGCTCTACGAGGGCATGCTCGCGACGGCGCTCGGGCCGCTCGACGTCGCGCTCGGTGAAATCACTCTCGCGCTGTCTCGCGGCGGGCTCTATGCCGCGAGCTTCATGCTGGTGATGCAGGCACTTGGTCTCAACCTCGCCTGGACGGCGGTCTTCGCACTCCCCGCCGTTTTGCTCATCGCGTTCGGCTTCGCGAGCGTCGGCATGGCGATTACGAGTTACCTCAAGACGTTCCAACAGATGGACTGGATCACCTTCGTGCTGTTGCCGATGTTCCTCTTCTCGGCGACCCTGTACCCAATCTCGGTGTACCCGCAGGCGGTGCAGTTCTTCATTCAGGCGATGCCGCTCTGGCACGGGGTTGAGCTTGTACGCGGTCTGACGACGGGGGTGTTGTCGCCCGTCATGTTCATCCACGTGCTGTATTTTGCCGTGATGATTGTCGTTGGGTTGTTCTTTACGACCCGACGCTTGCGCGCGTTGTTCTTGGACTAGGTGCTTCGCGAGTAGGCAGCTACTTGATGAATACGGTGTAAACCCAGCCCACCGCGAGGGCAGCGGCGACGAGGACCGCGACGGCTAAAATAACGGTGCCGGCCGACGGGCGTCGAATGCTCATACCTCGACTGTACCGGCTAGCTAGACGGAGGAGCCCACGAGTAGGCACTGGGTCGACGAGAAGAACTCGGTCAAGTTCGACTCTGAGCCGCCCATCGACTTACCGAGATCGGTGATCACGGTCGCGCAGTCAGACAGCGTGACCCGATCCGGGTCTATCGGCTCGCCCCAGAGGTCGAAGGTGGCCCCATAGTTGGCGCCTATCCAGTCGTCGAGGATGGTTGCGTCGTTGCCCCAGCCGAGGTAGAGCGAGCCGGTGCCTGGCACGTCGATGAAGCCGTCTTGCGCGCAGTGAGGAACGTAGAACCCGTCTTCATTCAACTCATTGGGCCGTTCTACCGCGTACACGCCTCCACCCGGTGCAAGTGTCGGGCCTTGGCCTTCGCCAGGGATGAGGTGCAGCGGAAGCTCGGCAGGCCACGCGGTCGTGCCCGAGACGGGCGTCGCGGTGACGTCGAGCTGAGCGAAACTGAAGCCGTCGTCGAGCTCAAGGACCGACTGGTCAATTTCACCCTCGCACCAGTCAAGCGTCGCGGCGGCGCGCGGCGCGGCGACGGACGATCCGATCGGCTCCGGCTTGAGCAATACGAGCAGGATATCGACCGCAGCACCGGTGTCGGTGGTTGCGCGCATCGAGACGCTCAGCAGGGCATCGACGGGTAGCTGCGCAACGGGAGTCTCGGTCTCGACCGGCGTCGGCGTGCCGCTGTCGGTCGGCGCGGGCGCGGGGGCTGGGGCGCATCCGGCGAGTACGAGGCCCGCGAGAGCGAGGGCCGCGGCGAGTGCGGAAGGGCGAAGTGTCATGCGGGATTGCCTTTCGCGAAAGATGCCTGATCTTGGCATGAGCTTATTGCGCGCCGAGGGCTCGTGAACCAGTCACGCATAGAAGCGTGACCTCGACATTTCACGGTGCCCTGTCATTCGCGCGACAGTGAAGTTGTTTTTCTCTACCCGCATCAGCTCGAACGCTTCCCGTTCGTAGCCGACCCCTTCTTGGCGAAGAAAGGCGACGCATTGCTGGGGAACGCCCGACGCCTGCATTCCAGTAGCACCC
>JANONY010000062.1:0-4501 GCA_031421055.1 Actinomycetes bacterium
CGATCAGCTCGTGAGCAGGAAAACGGCGAAGCTCGAACGAGTCGTACGCGCGAAGCAGCACGCTCGGCTGTCGTTCGGTCATGCGGGAAGCCTACGCCTCTACCTGCGGCATCGAGACGCCCACCCGGTCAGCGGCGGCGAAGTACCCAGCCGCGAGCGCCCATGACCAGTCCGACGACCGTCAGGGCTACGCCAGCCGGAAGATTCCACGATGCGTACGCGGCCACGGGAAAATTGAAATTAGATATCAGCGCGCAGGTTGACCACAACAGGCCAAAGATGGTGAGCGCCGCGCCGGCGATAAGCAACACAAACGGGGTCTTCATCTCCCCATTCTGCACGCCCGGCTCGCTCTCACGCTGTCAGTTCTCGCGCCGTTAGCATTGCAATAACAGGGAAGCTGGTAGCTGAATGAACTCGGATGCGATGGCCCCGCAGGCGCCCCCACTCGGCAGTCAAGCCATTCTGCGGCAGCGCTGGAGCGAGGTGTCGTTTCTGCACTGGAGGGTCGATCCGAGTGTGGTCGAGCCGTACATGCCCGCCGGATGCCGCCCCGACGTGATCGACGGCAGCACGTGGGTTGGCCTCATCGCGTTTCAGATGTCGAAGAGTTCGTTCTTTGGCGGCCCCCGCATCCCCTGGCTCGGTGACTTTCCTGAAGTCAACGTTCGCCTCTACTCGATCGACGAAAACGGCCATCGGGGAGTCGTGTTCCTCAGTCTCGAGGCATCACACCTCCTACCGGTGCTCATCGCGCGAGCCGCATTCAGCCTGAAGTATCAGTGGGCGGCGATGACGATTGGTCAGCGGGATGGCACCGTCGAGTACCGCACGAGACGTCACGGCAGAGCCGAGGCCGCGTCTCGCATCATCGTGCGCCCCAGCGGTGATGTGGCGGTCACCGTCGCGGATCCGATCGCAACGTTTTTGACGTCTCGCTGGGCTTTTCACGAGAGACATCTCGGTCACACCATCTACTGTCGCAATCATCACGAACCCTGGCCGCTCCAGCAGGCTGAGCTACTGAGCCTGGATGACGGACTCCTGACCGTGGCGGGCTTCGAGGGGTTGGCTGATCGAGCCCCCGACTCGGTGCTGTACTCCCCTGGAGTGACCACCGTCTTCGCGGCGCCGCAGCGGCAACATCGCCTGCACTAGGGGCCGACCAAGGAACTGCTAGAGCAGGTGGCCCCGGCCTACGGTATGGTCCGTCGCGCCGACCAGCTCCCGGCGTCATTGCCGCAGGCATCGCCGTCCGTGTAGGTGCCCTGCATAGTGGTGCCGTCGGCAGAAATCGTGCCGTGGTACTGGATCTCGTTTCCGGCATCGACGCTTCCGAAGGACACTGAGGCGGCATCCACCACGCCCGCCACGCTTCCGGATGACACGCACGGAGAGTTTGCGATGTCGATGGTGCCATTCAGCTGTCCATCGGCAATCACGATCAGCAACGTGAACGTACCCGAGTCCGGGTACTTGGCACTCTGCCACTCCCCCTGCCACGGCTGAGGCGCAGGAGCCGATTCCGCCGGCGTCGGGTCGAGGGGCTTCTCGCCGTGGTACGTAATCGCTACGTACCCCGTCGATCGCACGTCGGTGATGGAGGTCAGGTGGTTGGTCGCCGCGTCGAGGATCGGGCCGGCGATGCTCTCCACGATGCCCCGGATGCTGGATGGGATCTGATCGAAGACGAGCGCCGTGAAAAGCTTGCGCACTTTCTCGATGTCGTTGCGATGCACGGACGACACCAGCTTGAGCAGCCCGGCGTGCTCGTCGCCCTTCGCTGTTTCCGCGCTCTCCTGCCCCGTCAGGTAGTCGTACTGGGCGATCTGATTGCGATCCAGCACGTCCTCGGCTGTATCAATCCTCGACAGATCGGGCCGGCCCATGTTGGTGGCCGTCCATGACACCTTGGAGCCGGCAGCGGATCCCGCATCACGAAGGTTCACGCCGAACAGCTCTGCGCATTCCAGGATGGGCTCGGGAATCGGTATCCGGTTGTCGAGCACACTAAGAGTCACCCGGCCGTGCACTTTCGCATCGTCGATGCCGAACTTGTTCGTCTCGGGTTTCGGCTCCAGTGTCGACCGCCACGCCACCAGGAAAGTGGAGAGCTGCCGGATTGTCTCGATGGCGCCGAAGATCGTGACCATGATTTGAACAACCGGCCGGGTCACGGCCTCGATCAGGCCAATCACGAACCCTGTCGCGAGGTCAACCACTTTGTTCCAGATCCTGCCGAGGAATCCAAAGAAACCGCCGCCCGACGTGTCCACCTTGAGGGCGTTGACGACCGTGGCGATGGCACGCTGGATGAACGTGCCGACCGCGCTGCAAACCCCAGCCGCACGCGCCTCGGCTGCGCCATGCGACACAAGGGTGACTGCGCCCCCCGCGGCACCGGCCTGATACTCCGCGGCGTCATAGTCGGCCGTCGCATCAGCGAGGAACAGCGTCATAACGAGGCTCGGAAACAGAATGGCTTCGGGATGATGGAAGTCCTGCTCTCCGAGCAGCGCGTGCGCGAATCGTGCACCATCGCTGTCGTAGTCGAGCGCCCACGCCGAGATGAGGTACCCGATGGGTGGCACGCCCGCTGGCGCCGGAGAGATGGCCGCCAATTCTGCGCCGCTGACGCCGCCCTCGTTCGCCGCCTCCGCGGCCATGTTCTGTGCCTGCCACGGGGTGACCCGCACGACCTCAGGCGCGCTCTCATTCCACTCGTCGGCGATGGCGATCCCCGCGGACTCGAGTTCGTCCGTCACGATGGCGACGTTCTTCTCGCCGAACGGCAGGCTCCGAAGTTGTTCGACGAGCATCCGTGCATCGGCATCGATCGCCGGGAACTCTGATTCGGCGGAGTCCACAGCAACGCATCCCGTGATGAGAAGTAGCGCACCGAGTGCGAAGGCAAGCGGTCGGTGAATGCTCAAACGGCGCATGTGCGCCTCCTCGAATGAATCGAATGAATCGAATGCTCGCTTGATCGCATGCTACACGCGACCCAGCCTCTCCGCAGATCTCGCTTCGGCCCTCCACTGATGCGGGCATCGTGGACCATGGTTGAACTGCCGCGCACAACGAGCGCAGGAGCCAGCCCGCGAGTCTTCAGGGCAGCGGCGCTCTCGATGTACTGCTGCTTGCGCATGTCGCCACGATTGCCTACAACCAGCAGGCGACTAAAACGGGGGCGGGTCGGACTCTCGAATGTGGCCGGTGGGACTTGTCCACACCGCGTGCTTCTGACCGGGTGGACGAACTACTCGCCACTTGGTCTGATGCTTCATCGTGTGGTGCTTTCGGCACCGGTGAGTGAGGTTGTCTGCTGACGTTGCGCCGCCTTCGGCCCAGGCCTGGGTGTGATCGAGGTCGCAGTGCTCGGCCCGACGTCCGCATCCCGGAAAATCGCAGGTGACCTGCTGGATGGCGAGCCACCGCTTGAGTGCGGCGGACGGCCGGTACTGGTGGGCATCCATCTGCAGCACCGTCTCGGTGACAGGATCGGTGAGCAGCCGCGTGATCGACGGGGCTGTCGCGCACAACCGGCGCGCAGTCTCGATATCGATCGGGCCGACGCCCTCGAGCAGAGCGGGCTGCTCTGAATGACCGAGCATGGTCAAGACGGGAATCGTCAACGCGACGGTGACTCCGACTTTCGAGGCCGTGCCGACGCCGGTGAGGAGGTCGGAAAGAACGTCAGCGCGGAGTTGTGCCATCGTACGAACCTCGTCTTCGGCAGTGAAGAGATCGAATGCCTCGCCGTCGAGGTGAGCGCCTATCTTGGCGAGGTTGTCGCTGGAGAGGTAGGCGTGCAGCCAGCCCATCCCGTCACGATCCGGCTCGATCCAGACTCCGCGGTGGACTGAAGCCGATTTGTGGCGCTCGATGAGAGTCTCGGCGTGCAACTTCTCCCGGACGGCTCGAGCTCGGGCGCGGAACCGGGCTGGCGCGAGGGCTCGGGCGGCATCCACGATCTGAGCCTCGAACCATGCCCAGTACTCCGCGGGCAGGTCGCCGACGATCATCGCGGCCTCGCGCGCGTCCTGCGTCGAAACCTCGCCCTCGGTGAACCACGCCCAGAGCGCGGGGAGCCGCAGACGGAGCGTGCTCGCCGCATGCGCGTAGTTGCGAATCGTGGACTCAGCGAGGTTGAGGCGCACCGCCAGATCGGCGGCGGCCGCTCGCTCGGCGAGCTCAACCGCATCCCCCCGAAGCATCTGCGCGTCGATGAAAACCTCCGGATGCGCTGCCGCCTCGCGCAGGACGGCATCTGCGGCGCGGAACACTTCGGCCGACGCCCGCCACTGAGTTCGCTGTGCAATCTCGGCTTCGACCATGCCGAACTCCGCGCGGATCTCCGCGTTGGCCGGGTCGAGCAGGAGGGCTTCCATAGAACAATTCAATCGCTAGCCACTGACATTTGGGCGCCCCGGGAGTGTTGTTCGGCAAAGGAATTCTCCCCAGATTTGGCGCGCAGGATGGCCTGTGGAGGAGTGGCGGG
>JANONY010000063.1:0-2166 GCA_031421055.1 Actinomycetes bacterium
GATGGGGTGCTAGCCGGCACCAACAAGGCCGCCTAGGCTTTCACGCAAAAGCCCCGCTTCGGCGGGGCTTTTGCGTGCCCGGGGCCCGACCACGTGCGCGTTTGCGGACCAAGTGCACCAACGTTGGTGCACTTGGTCCGCGAAGCGGCGGCTGGTTGCGGCGCGGCGCGCGGCGCTAGCCAGCGACGCGCGAGCGCACCGCGCGGGTTGCCGCGAGCACGTTCGACAGCGACTCGACGGTCTCGTCGTAGCCACGAGTCTTGAGGCCGCAGTCGGGGTTCACCCACACCTGGCGGCCGGGGATACTGCCCAGCGCGATCTCGATCAGAGCCGTGACCTCATCGATCGACGGAACGCGCGGCGAGTGGATGTCGTAGACACCCGGGCCGATCCCCCGCCCGAACCCTGACGTCGCAATGTCGGGCACAACCTCCATCTTGCTGCGGGCGGCCTCGATCGAGGTGACATCCGCATCCAATCGGTCGATCGCGTCGATAACGACACCGAACTCGCTGTAACAGAGGTGCGTGTGAATTTGGGTCTGCTTCGCGACACCCGAGGTCGCAAGGCGGAACGAGCCAACCGACCAGTCGAGGTACGAAGGCTGATCCGCGCGCTTGAGCGGCAGCAGCTCGCGCAGCGCGGGCTCGTCAACCTGGATGATGCCGATGCCCGCGGCCTCGAGGTCTTCGATTTCGTCACGCAGGGCGAGGGCGACCTGGTTGGCGGTCTCGCCGAGCGGCTGGTCGTCGCGAACGAAGCTCCACGCGAGGATCGTTACCGGACCGGTGAGCATGCCCTTGACCGGCTTGGCCGTGAGGCTCTGCGTGTAGCGAGACCACTCGACGGTGATCGGCGCCTCCCGCGCTACGTCGCCCCAGAGCAGCGAGGGGCGAGTGCAGCGTGAACCGTACGATTGCACCCACCCGTTCTGCGTGACCGCGAACCCGTCAAGGTGCTCAGCGAAGTACTGCACCATGTCGTTGCGCTCTGGCTCGCCGTGCACGATGACGTCGATGCCGATCTCTTCCTGCAGGTCGACGACGCGCTTGATCTCGGCCTTGAGGTACTCCTCGTACTCGCGTTCGCTGATCTCCCCCTTGGTGTATGCGGCGCGGTGCTGACGAATTTCCCCGGTCTGCGGAAAAGACCCGATCGTCGTCGTCGGCAGGAATGGCAGGTTGAGCGCCTCGTCTTGCGCCGCGAGGCGCTCGGCATAGTCACCGCGATTGAAGTCGGCGTCCTTCAGTGCGGCCGCGCGGGTGCGCACTGCACCATCGCGAACGCCCGGAGCGTCATGACGGTCGGCCAGAGCGGCGGATGCGGAATCCAGTTCGCCCTGGATCGCATCCTTACCCTCGACAAGACCGCGCGCCAAAACAGCGATCTGACCGACCTTTTGGTCGGCGAACGCGAGCCAGCTCTTCAG
This sequence comes from Actinomycetes bacterium, assembly GCA_031421055.1. Lineage (GTDB taxonomy): Bacteria > Actinomycetota > Actinomycetes > Actinomycetales > Microbacteriaceae > Conyzicola. Next base: position 1,430 of record JANONY010000063.1, read on the forward strand.
CCGGTCGTCGAGCAGTGGCTCGTCATCGATGTCGTGCGGGGTGTGGAACAGGCTCGTCGAACTCGACACGGCCGTCGCACCCGCAGCAGCGAGCTTCTCGAATGCCACAGCGAGGTCTCCGCGCCAAATGTTGTGGCCGTCGATCACTCCACCGACGATGGTCTTGGAGGTCACGATTGGCTCGGCGAGAGAGCCCCGAACGAGGTCGACGCCGATTGCCTCGACCGGGGTCTCGAGGAGAACCGGCAGCGCATCGTCGAGCGAGCCGTAGGGGGCTGCGACGAAAAGCTGGGGGCGGGCCGCAACGGCGCCAAGCAGCTCGTAGGCATGCGCCGTAGCCTGCAGCACGGTCTTGCGTGGCGTTTCGATCGACTCCGACACGAGCGCCGGCTCATCGAGCTGCACCCATTCCGCACCGGCGGCAGTCAGCGCGGCGAGCAGTTCTGCATACACCGGCAGCAGGTCGTCGAGGCGGTCGAGCGGCTCGAAGCCGGCCGGGGCTCCCTCGGCGGGCTTGGAAAGCAACAGGAAGGTGATCGGGCCGACCACGACCGGGCGGGTCCGGAATCCGCTCGCCGTCGCCTCAGCAACCTCGCGCACGAGGCGGTCGGACGCGAGGTGAAACGCGGTGTCTGGTGCGATCTCTGGCACGAGGTAGTGGTAGTTCGAGTCGAACCACTTCGTCATTTCGGCCGGCACGTCGGCGCCCTCGCCGCGCGCGATAGTGAAGTACCCGG
>JANONY010000064.1:0-40936 GCA_031421055.1 Actinomycetes bacterium
CAATGCCTTGCCAGAGTTGCCTGAGCACTATTTGAGCCACCCCGACCTGCTCGAACGCGTGGAAGAGTGCCAATCCCCCGTGTTCATTTTTGTTGAAGTCGACGACAATCAGATCGTGCACTTGTGGGCGACGGCGCCGAAAGAAGCGCCAACGACCCGAGGATTCGCATCCATTCTCGTTCAAGGCCTCGCCGGCCTCACCGTCGACGAGGTGCTCGCGGTGCCAGACGACTACCCGAACGAGCTCGGCCTCACCGAAGCCGTGAGTCCGCTGCGAATCAGGGGCATGTCTGCACTGCTCGGTCGTACCAAACGGCAGATCAGAGAAAAGATCGCCGCGTGATCTTTGAGCGCCTCTACCCGTCACCCGCCGAACGCATCGACGGAGACGACAGGGCGCTGTTGCTTGACGCCTACCGGCCGCCACGCACCGACTGGCTGCGCATCAACCTCATCGCGAGCGTCACGGGCTCGGCAACGGGCGTTGACGGCACGAGCGAGACGCTCAGCAGCCGGCCAGACCGGCGCATTCTCGGCGTGATTAGAGAATTGGCGGATGTTGTCGTCGTCGGCGCCGCGAGCGTACGAACCGAGGGCTACCAGCACCCTCGCCGCTCGCGCCTCGCGGTGGTGACGATGAGCGGCAACCTCGCTGGCCATCGCCTTGAGGCGCCGGAGGGTGCCGCGCCCATCGTGATCTGCCCTCCCGCGGCGGCGGCGCGCGTGCGCGCGCAAATACCTGGCGCCGAGATTCTCGAGCTTGCGCCGACGGGTCGTACCATCGCCGCAACCGAAGTGATCGGGGTGCTTCGCGACCGGGGCTTCGCCTCCATCGTCTGTGAGGGCGGACCGTCGCTGGCCGGTCAGTTGCTCGAGGCAGGTGTGGTCGACGAACTGTGCCTCAGCACGTCGCCGCGCGTCGGCGGTGCGCAACTGGCGCTCACCGGTCCCGCCGTCATTTCGGAGCGGACGGTGAGCTTGCACCAGTTGTTGTGCGACGAGGCGAGCGGGTTGTACGCCCGCTGGACCCTCTGAGCTCGAGCGATCCAAGCCACGAAGAAATCGCCAGGTCAAAGCGTTCTCGATCGCGGTTCCATAGTTTTGCGTGAAGCGCATCCGTGAATTCTTCGTATCGGACGAGGTCGGGGCGCAGCCGCGCAAGCTCGCGCGACGCGTTGACCGGAACGGATGCGTCGGCGGCGCTGTGCATGAGCAACGTCGAAACACGAAGGTCAATCGCCCGTTCGACCAGGTCGAGACTATCGAGGTTGATCGGCTCGGACTGGCCCGTCAACGGCCCGCCCCAACGATTGCCAAGCAACGCGAGCGCCCCGAGGCGAACGAACGACGGCACGCGCTGCTGTTTCGCCTGAAAGTCGACAACGCGACGCCAGTCGATCACCGGGGATTCAAGTGCGAGACCACGGAGCAGCTCGCGGTGTGGCGACAAGAACGTCGCCTGCAAACTCGTGGCGCCCCCCATCGACCAACCCATCAGTACCACGTCCGTCGCGCCGCGACCAACAACGAACTCAATGGCGGCCTCCACATCGCGCCACTCGGTCGAACCAAGCGCATAGCGGCCGTCGTCGCTGTTCGGTGCAACAGAGTCGTTGCGGTACGAGATGAGAAGACTGTTGAAGCCAGCCCCGCGAAACACCGGCACGGCTCGAATTGGCTCGGTGCGCGTGACGCCTCGACCGTGTACCAGAATCGCCCACTGGTGTGAGGCTTGGGCGGCTGGCACGAGCCAGGCGGGAGCGAGGCCGACCGGTGTCGAGACCTCGACCTCCTCGACCGGCACGCCAAGCTCGCTGGGATGCAGAAAGAACGCACCAGAAATGCGCGAACGCTTGGCGGCAGCAAGGTTGCCAAACTCGACGCCAAGCACCTGTCGAGTGACGGTCGTCGCGGTGCGCGACACGATCTCACCGATGCGCGCGTAGCCGCGATCGCCGTCGAACCACAGCCCGTAGCGGCCGGGTGTGCGGCTGTCGTCAGTGGCCTCGAGCGTCACCGTCGTGGCGGTGCTGTCACGCACGCGAATGTTCTCGACGCGTCGTCTTGGCGGCACGACTACGACTCGCGCGACGTACGCCGTGAAGGCAGCGGTGGCCACGGTCGCGGCAACCGCGACGCTAACTGCCCCCACCACAACCGCCCAGGCTACCCGATTGCGTGCCGACGGTGCCCGCATGTTCTCTCCTTGCGCTACGCTCTCGCCAAGTGGCACCGGCGTGCCTGTCTCAAGAAAAATAGCAAGAAAGTCTAGGCTTCACCTGTGTCAGAGTCCATCGCAGTGCAACCACCCGCCGTCTTCACGACCGCGGTCAACGCTGTGCGTTCTGCGACCCTGCGTCCAGAGCTAGCGGTCAGCGAGATCACCGCACCGTCAGGGGTTGCGCCCTGGTCACTTGCCCTTGCGGCAGACGTCACTCCCGCGCGCCACGGCACCGACTCCGACCTCGGAACTGGACGCTTCATTCTGCTCCACGATCCAACGCTTCCTGAGGCATGGGGCGGCAGTTTTCGAATCGTCTGCTTCGCTCAGGCGCCGCTCGAGACCGAGCTTGGCGTCGATCCTTTTCTTGCGAATGTGGCGTGGTCGTGGCTTGTCGACGCGCTAGGGTCTCGTGGCGCTCGCTACACATCCGCCTCCGGCACGGCCACCAAGACACTGTCGACCGGTTTCGGCGAACTTTCTACCCAAGAAGATTCAGCACAGATCGAGTTGCGCGCCTCCTGGAGCCCACTTGACACTGACCTCACGAGCCACGTCGAGGCATGGGGCGAGTTGCTGTGCATGTTAGCCGGGCTGCCACCAGCAATCGAGGGAGTGAGTCTGTTGGCAGCGCGCAGAGGGAGTGCTTAGTTCTAGCGAGGCAGGGGCTGGCGAGGCGGGGGCTGATGGGGCAGGGGTGAACTCGGCCGAGCCGCCCGCCGCGCCCGAGCAGGCACCGCACGTCACCGTCGCCGTCATTGATAATCGCACCGACTACCTCGCCGCGGTTGCCGCCATCACGGCGGGCACCGGGCCGATCGCGATCGATGCTGAGCGAGCGTCTGGGTACCGGTATTCGCAGCGGGCGTACCTGATCCAGATTTTTCGCCGCGGCGCTGGCACGTTTCTGTTCGACCCGCCCGCTGTCGGTTCTTTTGCCGAACTCAATGACGCGCTCGCCGACGAGGAGTGGATCATCCACGCGGCAAGCCAAGACCTCTCTTGCTTGCGCGAAGTCGGCATTGACCCCGCACGACTGTTCGACACCGAGCTAGCCGCGCGCCTTGCCGGGATTCATCGGGTTGGACTCGGCACGGTGGTCGAGGAGTTGCTGGGAATTCACCTCGCCAAAGAGCACTCGGCCGCGGACTGGTCGACGCGCCCCCTGCCGCAGTCCTGGCTGGTGTACGCGGCCCTCGACGTCGAACTTCTCGTCGATCTGCGCGAGGCCCTTGGGCGCCTGCTCGCAGAACAGAAAAAGACGGTGATCGCAGAGCAAGAGTTCAGCTCGACCCTCGGACGCGATTTCGTGATCGTGCGGGCCGAGCCATGGCGGCGCCTCAACGGCGTCCACTCGGTGCGCGGCTCCCGTAGTCTCGCTGTTGCGCGGGCGATGTGGGAGTCGAGAGACAGTTACGCGAGAGAGATCGACACGGCGCCAGGAAGGCTCGTGCCCGACGCTTCGCTCGTCGCGGCAGCCAAGGCCCTCCCCGCAACCAAGAGAGATTTGGCTGCCCTGAAAGAATTCTCAGGCCGCGCGAGCCGTAGCCAGCTCGATCGGTGGTGGGCCGCGATTGAAGCCGGGCTCGCGTCAACGGAACCCGTGTCGTTGCACACACCGGGGGAATCCATTCCGCCACCGCGCGTGTGGGCAGACAAGAACCCAGAGGCCGACCGCCGACTCAAGCTCGCGCGTGCGGCACTCACTGTCGCGGCCGAAGAGCTTGCGATTCCGCTCGAGAACGTGTTGACGCCCGACACACTGCGACGACTTGCATGGCAACCACCCACTCCGCTCACGCGGGATGCAATCTCCGGAGTGCTCGAAAGCGGCGGAGCGCGACCCTGGCAGATTGACGTAACTGCACAGCTAATACACGAAGCCTTTGTAGAAGCACTCCAAGAGCCCGAACCGGCGCCGGACGACGCTTCGTAGGAACAATCAAACGATTCCCTCGCCAAAACGGGGGTGTCTAGCATGATTGAGCACAGCACATGGGTTGCTGTCGATCGTTGGAGGCATTGTGGCCGAAAGAGCTGAAGTCGTATTCGTCGATGGGATGCGCACGCCGTTCGGTCGAGCCGGCGAAAAGGGGATGTTCTGGCAGACCAGAGCCGATGATCTCGTAGTCAAGGCCATGATCGGTCTGCTCGAGCGCAACCCGTCCCTACCGAAAGACCGCGTGGACGATGTCGCAATCGCCGCAACGACCCAACAGGGCGACCAAGGCCTAACGCTCGGCCGCACGGCCGCCTTGCTCGCGGGTCTGCCACTCTCTGTGCCCGGCTACGCCATCGACCGCATGTGTGCCGGAGCCATGACCTCGGTCACCACGATTGCCGGCGCGATCGCGTTTGGAGCTTACGACGTTGGAATCGCTGGCGGCGTTGAGCACATGGGGCGCCATCCGATGGGCTTTGGGGCAGATCCCAACCCGCGCTTTCTCGCCGAAAAGCTCGTGAGTGCCGACGCACTCAACATGGGCAACACGGCTGAGCGCATTCACGACCGCTTCCCGCATCTCACCAAAGAGCGCGCTGACCGTTTTGCCATGGCCAGCCAGGTCAAGGCCGCCGCGGCCTACGACGCTGGCAAGCTGCAACCAGACCTCGTCTCGGTCGCCATCAAGAGCGACTCTGGATGGGGCCTAGCGACGCGCGACGAAAGCCTGCGCCCCGAGACCACCATGGAGGGCCTCGCCGCCCTCAAGACGCCGTTCCGGCCGCACGGCAGGGTCACCGCAGGAAACTCGAGCGGCCTCAACGACGGAGCAACCGCGTCGATCATTGCCTCGGCCGATGCAGCAAAAGAACTCGGCCTCCAGGTCAAGATGAAAATGGTGAGCTTCGCATTCGCCGGAGTCGAGCCAGAGATCATGGGTATCGGGCCAGTGCCATCCACCGAGAAGGCACTGCGCAAGGCGGGGCTCGCGATCAGCGATATCGGCCTCTTCGAGTTGAACGAAGCATTCGCTGTTCAGGTGCTCTCGTTGCTCGATCACTTCGGCATCGACGACGATGATCCACGGGTCAACCAGTGGGGTGGGGCAATCGCGATGGGGCATCCGCTCGCTTCGTCTGGCGTTCGGCTCATGATTCAGCTTGCCGCACAGTTCGCTGAGCGCCCAGACGTTCGCTACGGCCTCACGGCGATGTGCATTGGACTCGGCCAGGGTGGCTCGGTCATCTGGGAGAACCCGCACTACAACGGAAAGCCAAAACTCAAGGGAAAGAAGTAGACGATGGCCTACGAGTTCACTGCCTCAGACTTTGACCATCTGCTCGCCCTCGCCGGTGACGAGGTGGTCACCCACTCGTTCGTCCGTGACGTGCCCATCTCCGGCGGCAAGACGCTCGCCCTTGTCACTCTCGACAACGGGCGTGACCACACCCGCCCAAACACCCTCGGGCCGGTCTCGCTGCTTGAGTTTGCCGCTGTGCTCGATGCGCTTCGGGCGCGCGCGGCGGCGGGAGAAATTTCGGGTGTGGCGGTCACAGGAAAGCCCTTCATCCTGGCGGCGGGTGCCGACCTCAGCAAGGTCGGCGATGTGCCGTCACGCGAGTTCGCACTCAAGATGGCACAAGTCGGACACTGGAGCTTCGACAAGTTGAGCACGCTCGGGGTTCCGTCATTCGTGTTCATCAACGGACTCGCCCTCGGCGGCGGCACCGAGGTCGGGCTCAACGCCGACTACCGCACGGTCGACCGTTCGATTGCCGCCCTCGCGCTGCCAGAGGTCTTCCTCGGCCTCATTCCCGGCTGGGGCGGGTCGTGGTTGCTACCAAACCTCATCGGCATCGAGAGTGCGCTCAAGGTGGCGCTCGAGAATCCGCTCAAGAACAACCGAACACTCACCGGCACCGAGGTCTTCGAACTTGGAATCGCCGACGCGATCTTTTAGCCAGCCAACTTCTTAGAAAACTCAATCCACTGGGCAGACGGCGTGATCACCGGCCGCGTTAAAGTCAAACGCGCTCACGAGCCCGGGTTGATTGAGCGCAAAGCGAAGTGGCCGATCGCGATCAAGATCGCCTCTGAATCCGTTTCCAGTCGCATCGGCACGGTTGCCACGTCACCACAGGCGGTCATTGAGCTGCTCAAGGCAGCCGGCTCAACCGATAAACACACCGGCTTTCGCGCCGAAGACGAAGCACTCGCTGACCTCGTCGCTGGCGACCAGTTTCGGGCGTCGATGTACGCGTTCAACCTCGTGCAGAAGCGCGCAAAACGGCCAGCGGGGGCTCCGTCCGCCGAGCTGGCCAAACCGGTGACCAAAGTGGGCATCATCGGTGCCGGACTCATGGCGCGACAGTTTGCGTTGCTCTTCGTTCGGCGCCTGCGCGTTCCCGTCATCATCACCGATCTCGACCAGGTGGCAACAGACGCCGGGGTCGCGGCTATCCACGGCGAGATCGAAACCTTGCTAGGCAAAGGGCGCATCTCATCCGACGAGTCCAACCGGCTCAAGGCGCTCGTGACCGGTACAACCAACAAGGCCGATTTCGCCGACTGCGACTGGGTGATCGAGGCGATCTTCGAGCAGCTCGAGGCGAAGCAGAACGTGTTCGCCGAGGTCGAGCAGTACATCTCTTCTTCGGCCATCTTGGCCACCAACACGTCGTCGCTGTCGGTTGAGCAGATCAGCGCACTGCTCAAGCACCCGGAGCGAGTGGTCGGCTTCCACTTCTTCAACCCGGTTGCCGTCATGCCGCTCATCGAGGTGGTGCGCACGCCCTCGACCGACGAGGCCTCGCTGTCGACCGCGATGGTCGTCGCGTCAGCGCTGCGCAAGAACGCTGTTATCACCCGAGACACACCCGGGTTCGTCGTCAACCGCATCCTCGCGAAGGTGCTGGGCGAGGCGATGCACGCTGTCGACACCGGCACTCCGTTCGAGGTTGTCGAAGAGTCGACCCGCCCGTTCGGCCTGCCGATGACGCCGTTCCAGCTGCTCGAGCTGGTCGGACTCAAGGTTGGCGCGCACGTGCTCGACACGCACCACGCGGCATTTCCCGACCGCTTCTTCGAGAGCAAGAATCTGCACAAACTCGCCGAGCTCGGACACATCTTCGCGCGCGATGCCAAGGGCAAGGCGACCGGCATTGACAAGAAAGCGCTCGACATCGTCGCGGGTGGTACGACCCCGATGACCGCGGTCGAACTCCAGAAGCGCATCGAAGACGGACTCGCCGACGAAATTCATCGGATGCTCGAAGACAAGGTCGTCGAAGCTCCAGAAGACATTGACCTTTGCCTCATTCTCGGCGCTGGCTACCCGTTCCAAATGGGTGGAGCGACCCCGTACCTCGACCGGGTGGGAGCATCAGAGCGAGTATTCGGCACCACATTCCACACCCCACGCATCGCGGGCGTCGCGTAACCCATCGCGCCTGCTGAAAACGCAGGAGATTCTCGCCGTTTAGCGCCGTTCTCACTCAAGACGCGCCATTGGGCGAGATTCTCCTGCGTTTTCGTGTGCGCGCGCGATAGGGGTGCGCGCGGCGATAGGCCGACAGCGCACGGTCGTCGCCGATGGCGCGGTGAACGGCGGCAAGCACACGCGGCCAGTCCGAGTAGAGCTGGCGGTAGGTGAATCGAAGCGTGCGCCCACCATCGATCGCAACAGTGGTGTCGCGATCGTGATCGCGCTCCCACGTGCTCGGCGTGTCTCCCGTCCACAACGGGTCGTGCTGCCCACCGTCGATCTCGACGTAACTGCATTGCCCGAGCTGGAAGTCGATCCATCCAACGCCTTCCACGAACACCTGCTGCTTGAGACGTAGGCCCGCGTCCAACGTCCAGAGCCGAAAGAAGGTTTCGCCGTGGGAGTCGTCGAGAGCACTCGGTAGCTGCCGCCAACGTTGTGCGCGATCGGGTGCTGCGGCGAAAACCCTGGCCAGCGCAGCGTGGGTGATCTTTCGATGGCGCAGAGCGGCGCTGCAGCAGGCGACCGCCACATCCCGAGTCTCGGTGGAAAGCACCGCGAGCAACGCTGCACCAACGGACACGCGCCACGGCGTACCGCCAGAGGCGGTGCCGCTCCAGTACACAGTCACCGAGTCGCCGGTGAGCAGGCGCGCACGGCGATCGATCGGTCGCCGCAGACGGCTCGCAGTCGGTTTTACCTCGACGTGCAGGTTCGGCTGACGAGGCACGCGTAGCCCAAGATCTTCGAGCGCGCTGAACGAGGTGAGCCGCCCACCGATGCGAACCGCCAGAACCCCGGCGGATGAGGCACCCTGCACCGAATACCACCCCTGTCGCACCCGAAATATGCGCCGATCACGCAGCGCTCGCTGAATCGCGCCGTCGGAGTACCCGCGTGCGAGCAGGTCGCGTCGCCGCAGGAAGAACCCGTTGCGGCGGATGACCCTCTCGATCGGAAGCATGCAGGTAGCATGCGGCGCTCGCGCGCCCCTCAGCGTCGCTTCTCACGAGTTGTGCACGCGCGACCTCCCTGCGGAGTAGTGACCGAAAACGCAGGACTCTCAGCCTCGATTGACCGAAACGGCCCCAAAGAGTCACCGGCAGCCAATAGTTCCTGCGTTTTCAGAGCGAGCGCAGCGGCGCGAGCGGTGCGCGGGGCGCTACGGCGCGGGAGTCGGTGTGGCGGAGGGCAGAGCTTCGACCGCGCCGCGTACGGCCGTGAGCGTGTACTCCGTGGTCGTCGTGACGGGCTCCCGCGAGCAGCCAGCCAGGAGCGCCTCGTCGGTGACGGTGTCGGTGTAGCTGAGGGTGCCGTCGAGCGTGGTCGCCTTCGTCGTGTCGAGTTCGTCCGTGCCGATCACCGTCAGCGAGACCGTCGCCGTGTACGCGTATCCGTTGGGCACCAACACCGAACCCGTTGCCTGATCCACGCAGTTGAGGAAGTCGGTGAAGACGTAGCTGATGACGTCGCCTGACGACGAAAAGTCGCCAACTTCGCGCACGGCCTGGGTAGGGCCGCTCAGCACCAATCCGGTGCACGGCCCGTCGGAGCACACGACATCCGTGAACTTGACCAGTCGCGTCGACACCGCGGCGACCGCGTGAGCCGGGTTGTTCACATCGTCGGTAGACACCACCGTTCGGGTGAGAATCCACTCTCCAACAATGCTCGCCTGCACCGCGTTATTAACCGGCGTCGTGGATTGCGATGGAACGGGCATGACCGCGCCACTCGAGCATCCGGCAAGTAGTGCCGCCACACCGAGTACAACAAAAGGCCGAATCATCGCTCTTCTCGCAACGAGGCGTCAGAATTCACATCTGACTCCGTGGGAAGCGGGCGAGCGATCGGCACCTTTCCGCCGAGCACTTGCGAAACAAGGTCGCGCGCAACGTCGTGCGCGGTCAGCCCGACCTGCTCAAGAATCTCCTCCCGCGAACCGTGGTCAAGAAACTCGTCAGGCAACCCAAGCTCGGTGACAGCGGTATCGACTCCAGCAGCTCGAAGGTCTTGCCGAACCCGTGTGCCAATTCCGGCAACCCGCACACCGTCTTCGATGGTGACCACGATGCGATGCGCACGGGCGAGTTCAACGATGCTCGCTGGCACAGGAACGACCCACCGCGGGTCTACGACAGTCGCGCCTATCCCCTGGTCGGCAAGGCGCTCCGCGATCTCGAGACCCAGCTTTGCCATCGGCCCAACGGTGACGATGAGAACGTCTTTGTGCGCGGCCTCTCGCAGCACATCCACCCCATCGGGGGTGCGCCGGATGGCCTCGAACTCGTTGCCGACGCTGCCCTTCGAGAAGCGCACGACGGTCGGCCCGTCGTTGACGGCCACCGCCTCCCCGAGTTCTTCACGCAGTCGAGTCGAGTCGCGAGGCGCCGCGATGCGAATGTTTGGCACTACCTGCAGCAACGCGAGATCCCACATACCGTGATGGCTCGGGCCGTCTGGGCCGGTAACACCCGCGCGGTCGAGAACGAACGTCACGCCGGCTTTGTGCAGGGCGACATCCATGAGCACTTGGTCGAAAGCGCGATTGACGAATGTCGCGTACAACGCGACCACGGGGTGCAAACCACCGAATGCGAGACCAGCGGCGGATGTCACGGCATGCTGCTCGGCAATGCCTACGTCAAAAACACGCTCTGGGTACTTCTCCGCAAACTTGTGTAGCCCGACCGGTCGAAGCATCGCGGCCGTAATGCCGACCAACGACGGATCTGCGTCTGCGAGCGAGACGATCTCGTCGGCGAACACGCTCGTCCATGAGGGCCTGCTCGCCACCTCGATCGGCTCGCCGGTCTCTGGGTCGATCTGGCCAACGGCGTGAAACTGGTCAGCCACGTCGGCGAGGGCGGGCTCATAGCCGCGGCCCTTCACGGTGATGGCATGAACAATTACTGGCGCGCCGTAGTTCTTCGCCTGGGTCAGCGCCTCCTCAAGCGCGCGGATGTCATGGCCGTGCACCGGGCCGAGGTACTTGATGTCGAGATTCGAGTACAAGGCCTCGTTGTTGGTCAGGCGCGAAAGGAAGCCGTGGGTTCCGCCCCGAATTCCTCGATACAGCGCCCGACCGGCCGGGCCAAAGCGATGGAAGACCTTGCGACTCGTCGAGTAGAGACTGCGGTACGAGCGGCGCGTGCGCACGTTGTTGAGGAAGTGCGCCATCCCCCCGATGGTCGGCGCGTAGGAGCGTCCGTTGTCGTTGACGATGATGACGAGGTTGCGACTGTTGTCGTCGCTGATGTTGTTCAGCGCCTCCCAGGTCATGCCACCGGTGAGAGCGCCATCACCGACCACGGCGACGACGTGCCGATCGGTTTGACCGGTCATCGTGAACGCACGAGAGATGCCGTCGGCCCACGAGAGCGAGCTTGAGGCGTGAGAACTCTCGACGATGTCGTGCGCGGACTCTCGGCGCTGCGGGTACCCCGCGAGCCCGCCCCGCTGTCGCAACCGGCTGAAGTCTTGGCGGCCCGTGAGTAGCTTGTGCACATAGGTTTGGTGACCGGTGTCAAACACCACGGCATCGTGCGGCGACTGAAACACCCGGTGTATCGCAATGGTTAGTTCGACGACGCCGAGATTCGGCCCGAGGTGCCCCCCGGTTTTCGACACGTTCGCAACGAGGAACGCGCGAATCTCTGCCGCGAGCTCGACGAGCTCCGCGGCACTGCGCCCGTCGAGGTCGCGGGGACCGTGAATGTTCTCAAGCAGGCCCATGGATCGAGCCTAGACGAGACTCCTCAACACATACTGCAGGATGCCGCCGTTGCGGTAGTAATCCGCTTCGCCCGGGGTGTCAATGCGCACAACCGCGTCGAACTCGATCGCCGCCTTACCCGGCGCCGAGTGCGCCGTCGGAGACGCGACAACGTGCACAGTCTTCGGCGTCACACCCTCGTTGAGCTCCTGCAGGCCAGTAATCGACACCTCTTCAGTGCCGTCGAGCCCCAGCGACGCCCACGACTGCCCAGCCGGGAACTGCAGGGGCACCACGCCCATTCCGATCAGGTTCGACCGGTGGATGCGCTCGAAACTCTCGGTGATGACAGCCCTGACCCCGAGAAGGGAGGTTCCCTTCGCTGCCCAGTCTCGCGACGAGCCTGAACCGTATTCCTTTCCGCCGAAAATGACGAGCGGAGTTCCCTGCGCCTGATAATTCTGAGAAGCGTCGTAGATGAACGACTGCGGGGCATCAGGTTTCGTGAAGTCACGCGTGTAGCCACCCTCGACGCCATCCAACAGTTGATTTTTCAGTCGGATATTCGCGAAGGTTCCACGAATCATCACCTCATGGTTGCCGCGGCGCGAGCCGTAGGAGTTGTAGTCGATGCGAGCGACGCCGTGCTCGTCGAGGTACTTGCCCGCCGGGCTGTCGGCCTTGATATTGCCGGCCGGGCTGATGTGGTCGGTGGTGACGGAGTCGCCAAGGGCCGCGAGTACGCGAGCGCCGGCGATGTCGGTGACTGGGGTCGTCTCGATGGTCATGCCGTCGAAGTAGGGAGGCTTGCGCACATAGGTCGAGGTGGGGTCCCATTCAAACGTCGCACCGGTCGGAGTCGGCAGAGAGCGCCAGCGCTCGTCACCGTCGAAGACGCCAGCGTACTGATGATCGAACATGCCTGTTTCGATAGACGAATCGATCGTCGCCTGCACTTCTGCGGCATCCGGCCAGATATCTTTCAGGTACACGTCGTTGCCGTCTGAGCCGACGCCGAGAGCGTCTTTCTCGAAATCGAAGTTCATCGAACCGGCGAGCGCATAGGCGATCACGAGTGGCGGCGAAGCAAGGTAGTTCATCTTCACGTCGGGGTTGATGCGGCCTTCGAAGTTGCGGTTGCCAGAGAGCACAGCGGTGACGGCTAGATCGTTCTTGTTGACCGCCGCCGAGATCTCTTCGATCAGCGGGCCTGAGTTGCCGATGCAGGTCGTGCAGCCGTAGCCGACGGTGTAGAAACCGAGGTCTTCAAGGTAGCTGGTGAGTCCGGCCTTCTCGTAGTAGTCGGTAACGACCTTGGAGCCTGGCGCGAGCGTTGTCTTGACCCACGGCTTAGCTTTGAGGCCCTTCTTGCTGGCGTTGCGCGCGAGAAGCCCGGCCGCGAGCATGACGCTGGGGTTGGACGTGTTGGTGCAGCTGGTGATGGCCGCTATAGCAACGGCGCCGTGATCGAGTGTGAAGCGACGGCCGTCTTCTAGCGTGACCTTCGTCGGGTGCGAGACGTGCGAGGGGCTGTGACTGACGTGAGAGACCTCGTGGGCAGACTCTTCGTCTTCTGGCGTGAGCCCGATCGGGTCAGAAGCCGGAAAGGTGCCTTCGATAGCTGCATCGACCTTGGAGTGATCGGTCGAGGCGTAGGCGTTGAGATCGATCTCAAACTGCTCTTTCGCGCGGCTGAGCTCAACGCGGTCCTGCGGGCGCTTTGGCCCGGCGATCGACGGCACAACGGTCGAGAGGTCGAGCTCGAGGTACTCGCTGTACACCGGCTCGACCGCCGGGTCGTGCCACAGGTTCTGCAGCTTCGAATAGGCCTCGACGAGCTTGACCTGACTCTCGCTGCGGCCGGTGAGGCGCAGGTAGTCGAGCGTCACGTCGTCGATCGGGAACATCGCGGCGGTCGAACCGAACTCCGGGCTCATGTTGCCAATCGTGGCGCGGTTCGCGAGCGGCACTTCGGCCACTCCTGCGCCGTAGAACTCGACGAACTTGCCAACAACGCCGTGCTTACGCAACTGCTCGGTGATCGTGAGCACGACATCCGTCGCGGTGACTGCGGTAGGAATCGCGCCGGTGAGCTTGAACCCGACCACCTTCGGGATGAGCATGGAAACCGGCTGGCCGAGCATCGCGGCCTCCGCTTCGATGCCGCCGACGCCCCATCCGAGCACACCGAGGCCGTTGACCATGGTCGTGTGGGAGTCAGTGCCGACACAGGTATCGGGATACGCGCGCAGCACGCCGTTGACCTCGCGAGTGTAGGTCACGCGCGCGAGGTACTCGATGTTGACTTGGTGCACGATGCCGGTTCCCGGCGGAACGACCTTGAAGTCGTCAAACGCGGTCTGGCCCCAGCGCAAGAACTGGTAGCGTTCGCCGTTTCGCTCGTATTCGATTTCGACGTTGCGCTCCAGCGCATTCTCCGTGCCGAAAACGTCGGCGATGACGGAGTGGTCGATGACCATCTCGGCTGGCGACAGTGGGTTGATCTTGGTCGGGTCTCCCCCGAGTGCTTCGACGGCCTCGCGCATCGTGGCGAGATCGACAATGCACGGCACGCCGGTAAAGTCCTGCATGATCACGCGCGCGGGCGTGAACTGAATCTCGGTATCTGGCTCCGCCGTCGGAACCCACGCGCCGAGCGCTCGAATGTGCTCCGCCGTGACATTGGCGCCGTCTTCGGTGCGAAGCAGATTCTCAAGCAGCACCGTGAGGCTGAACGGGAGCTTCTCAAAACCGTCAACGGTATCTACCCGAAAGACTTCATAGTCCGTGCCCTCAACAGTGAGAGTGCTCTTCGAACCGAAGCTGTTAATTGCGGACATCTGCCGTCTCCCTTGCTGACTTGGCTCAATCCTTGCGCCCGGCAGGCGGCCCTGCCAGCAAGGCAAGCCTAAGCCTGCACCGAGCCGATCATCCCCAGTATATATCTTGACGTCAAGATACTTTTGGCGCCACGGGTGCGCCGTCGGGTGCGCCGGTCGTGACCGGCGGCGTCAGTATCGCGCGCACGAGAATCCAGGTGATCCAGAGCACAACGGCGTACAGCGGCACGCCGAGAATGAGCTTCGATAGACCGAGTCCTGCGGCGTTATCGGCGAAGTACAGCGGCAACTGGATCGCGAGGCGGATGGCGAACATCGCGCCCCAAATTACGGTTGCGAGGGTCAGAATCCAGAGCTTTCTCGGCGACGTGCGCCAGCCCGCTGCCCGCGGACCAACCAGGTAGGCCACGACGACGCCGAGCAGCGGTCGACGCGCGATCAGGCTGATCACGATCGCAGTGAGGTACGCGGCATTGAGCCAAAGACCAAGCACGAAGTTGTTGGACGCGTTGTTAGTGCTGATCGCGAGAATCGCGGTCACAGCCACGATCACAGCGCCGCTGACTGCCGGGACAATCGGCAATTTGGTGGCCGCGCGAACGGCGATGAATGCAAGCGCGACCGCTACTGGCGCCAGAGAGGCGATAACCACCTGCTGTGTCTTGTCCAGGTGGTCGCTGCTCTGCACGATGAGGTAGACCACCAGGAAGAGAAAACTCGGCAGAATCGACTCGATCACGCCGCGCACACCGCCGACAGCCTCGAGCACTGCGGTGCCGGTTGGCTTGTTGTCAGGTGAAATTTTGCCGAGGCGTGACGTGCGCGCCGCAGCCGCTAGTGCGTCGTTGATTGAGGTGTCTTTCTCGGCCATCAGGTGCTCGCCGGCCCGCCCTGAGGCATGTGCAGCGGAATGAGGTCGCGAGGCGGCATCGGTGTGGCACCGCGCACAACCACAATGCTTCTGAACAGTTCTTCGACCTTGCCCCCTGCCTCAGGGTTGACGATCGCGTCACCGGCGATCACTCCTCGCAGAAACCAACGCGGACCATCGACGCCGATGAAACGGGCGAGGCGGGTCGACTGAGGCTCACCAGGAGTTGCGACCGGGATCTGCGCCTGGACTTCTGGACCAAAAGTTCCGGTAACAACGCGCGTCGTGCCGCCCTGCTTCTGGATCTGCTCAATAATTTGCTCGCGAATCTCGCGCCAGAGCCCGCTGTTTCGCGGCGCGGCGAACGGCTGCACTTGCAAGGTCGAGCCAACGTAGTCGAGCGCAACAGCGATCACACGCTTGCTGTCTTCCTCAACCTCGAGGCGCAGCTGCAAACCGGTTCGTGGCAAGATCTTGACGCCGCCAAGGTCGACGTAGGGCCGAACCGCGTTGGCTTCGCTCTCGTCGAGTGGACCGTTGATCGCCCGATCGGCCGGGGCCGACTTCCCATCAGTATTGGCGGCGCCGCCGAACGTGTCTGTCACGACTGCTCCCTCACTTGTGCTGGTTCGCCATAGCCCGTCGAACCAAAGCCGCCATCGCCGCGGTGGCTACCTGGCAGGGTCTCGACCTCAATGAATCGCGCGCGCGTCACGGGCATAACGATAAGTTGTGCGATTCGATCGCCCACCGCGACGGGGTACGCCTTCGCGCTGTCCGTATTGAGCAGAGTCACTCGAATCTCGCCGCGGTAACCAGCATCGACGGTGCCTGGGCTGTTCACGATCGTAATGCCGTGTTTCATCGCGAGCCCGCTTCGCGGCACGACGAACGCTACGTAGCCGTCGGGAAGGGCGATGGATACGCCCGTGCCAACTGTTGCGCGCTCGGTTGGGCCGAGCACCACGGCCTCGTTGGCGACAAGATCAGCGCCAGCGTCGCCCGGATGAGCGTATTGCGGAACGACCCCCGCGGCGATGAGTACTTCAACAGATTCAGCCACCCAACGAGGTTAGTGCAGAACGGTCGTGCCCCCGGAATCGCGGGTGACGCAAAATCTGTTCAAATGGATGCATGACCATCTACCGCGAGAGGCTCTGGCCAGCGCCTTGGCTCTTCATCAGCACCGCCCTGGTGATTCCGGCCAGCCTGCTCGTCTTCTTGCCGATCGACACGACCACGGGTGTCGTTGCAGCAATTGTGTTGTACACGACGTGCGTCGTTGCTCTGCTCATGGCTGCACCCGTGGTCGCAGTCACGACGACCGAGGTGCGCGCCGGGCGTGCACGGCTACCACTCACCGTCGTCGGCTCGGTCGAGGCCTACCGCGGCGATGAAGCCCGGCTCGAACGCGGACAGCGACTCGATGCTCGGGCGTGGTTGCTCATCCGCGGCTGGGTATCGCCGGTCGTAAAAATCGAGGTGCTTGACGAAACTGATCCGACGCCGTACTGGCTGGTTTCAACGAGAAGGCCGGACGCCGTGATCGAGGCAATCGCCCAAGCCAGACAAAGCCCTCTCAGCGAGCGAGGCTAGGCCGCACACTCCACGCAGATCTGACCGAGTTTGGTTTGGTGGTCGATCTGGGAGCGGTGCTTCACAAGAAAGCAATTGACGCAGGTGAATTCGTCGGCCTGCGGGGGAAGAACGACAACATCCAGATCTAGGTCTGAAAGATCACCGCCCTCGAGGTCGAAACTGCCGGGGTTATCGGCGTCATCAACGTCGATTGAACCCGACGTTTTGTCGGGGACGCGCTCCTTGAGCGCCTCGATCGACTCCGTGTCGTCGTCGGTCTTGCGCGGAGCGTCGTAGTCGGTTGCCATGCCCATCCACTTCTGTATTGCCGAGAGTTCTTTGTTTTCACGAGAAAAAATATGAAATCGGCGGGCACAGTCTGCATCATCGGATTGGTATTCGCAAACCGCCGTGCCGGTGCCCGTGTCGTGCGCCCTGTGCAACCCACGGCACGCCCGCCGTATTCCCGGGAATTGCACTAAAGGCGTGGCATCCTTGAGCAGAATCTCGAGCGCTGGAGGCGGCTCATATGCAAGACCTGAAGGTTATCGGAGTAGAGGACGGCGCGCTGCTCGTCGTCGCCGACGATGGTGAACGCTTCCGCCTAGCGATTGACGACCTTCTCCACTCGCGAATTCGTCAAGCATCACCGGAACAAGGCAACGGGCGAAAGCTTTCGCCGCGCGAGATTCAAGACCAGATTCGATCCGGAATGTCTGCGCACGATGTTGCGGCAGTGACCGGCATGCCCGTCGACCACGTCGAGAAGTACGAGGGCCCGATTCTCGCCGAGCGGGAGCACATTGTGCTCTCTGCGCTCGACGTGCCAGTCAACGTCGCCTTCGACAGCGGCGCGCCTTCGTCTGGAGTGAGTTTCGGCACGGCCATTCGCACCCGCCTCAGCGCGATCACCGCCATCAACGAACGCTGGGCCTCATGGAAAGACCCGGCCGCCGGCTGGGTGGTGAAGCTGAGCTTCACAGCAAACCAGATCGATCACGATGCTCGCTGGAGCTTCGACCCACGACGCCGCACGCTCTCTGCGCTCAACACTGAGGCGACCACGCTCTCCCAGCAGGGGGATGTACCGACCCAGCTGATTCCGCGCTTGCGCGCCGTCGCGCCGAATCTGGAACAGGTACCCGATCGCTTCGACAGTGGGGCGTTTGCTCCGGTGATAGCGAGCGAGCAGCCCGCTTCACGTTTTGCTCCGCGCGCGCAACCCTTGCACACCGAATCCAATCAGACAGCCGATCTCCTCGACGCGCTTCGGCGCCGTCGGGGCGAACGCGAACCGGCCGCCTACAGCGACGATGCGGCGCAATCTGCACACCCGTCGACCGGAAAGATCCGTGTGATCGACGTGCCAATGCCCGAACCAGAGCCCGATATTGTGCCAGAGCCCGAGTTTGACGCGGGTTTCGACGACCAGCCTGACACTGCGCGGGCGGGCGGGACTGCGCGCGCGGGCGGCTTGCGTGCCACCCTCCCCCAACCGGGCGTTCAGCCCGCGCCGCAGTCGAAAGCGCGCAAGGGCCGCTCGGCGATGCCAAGTTGGGACGACATCGTTTTTGGCGCGCGACCCGACGACAACCCGGCGTAGAGCTCTACGCGGCGAAAGCCCCGAGTCCAATCAGGGGAACCTGCAGTTCTGCGCTCGACCAGGATCCGTGCTGGCCGACCATCGCTCGCGAGCGTGCGCTCGCGGTCGTCGCGTAGTAGGCGATCGATTTTCGCGCAGCCACGATCACGTCGCCGATGCGGTCTATCACGTCGTCGCGCACCGGCCCGAACCAACCAGCAGCTATTGCCTCGTCGCGCGTCACCACCCAGCTGCGCGACTCTTCGCTCTCCCGCCACGCGGCGAGAGTAGCCGCTCGATCGGCGTCCGGCGCGAAGTACAGCTGCAAGCAACGCGGCTCTCCCCCGACATGCCCGATGCCCGCCATGAGTTCGTGCGACGAGTCGAACAGGATGTGGTTGTGGGCCGCGACGTCAATGATGCCGTGGTCGCCGGTGACAATGAGACCCACATCCGCGGGAACCCCGAAGTCGCGCACAGCGCCGTCGATGCGCTCGAGCGTCGTGGTGAACAGCTCGGACTCCCAGCCATGCGCGTGCGCGACCTTATCAAGCTCGTTGGCGTACACGTAGATGAGTTGCGGGGCGCTAGGCGAGGCGAGCAGCCTCGTCGCGGCCTCGAACCGGGCGGCGAGGGTTGCGCCGGCGACGAAGCCTGCTCCGCGAAGCACCGCGCGAGTGAACGCCGTGTCGCGATAGCGCTGCGGGGCGACGAAGGCCGTGCGGAATCCCTCCGCCTGTGCGCGTTCGAACACCGTCGGCTGTGTCTGCCAGGTGCTCGGGTCGATGCCCTCCCAGCCACTCAACTGGTTGATCACCCTGTTCTGTGTCTGGTCGAGAACCGTGTAGCCGACCAGCCCGTGCTGGCCGGGCCGCACCCCCGTGCTCAGGGTGGCGAGAGCGCTCGCCGTCGTGGTCGGAAATCCAGAATCGATGGTGGTGAACTGCGCCGCCAGGGTGCGTGCGTGACCAGCTCTCGCCGTGAGCGACGCTGCGCCAAGCCCGTCAACCAGCAGTACGACGGCGGCGCGAACCGGTGGTAGCCCGAGAGAATTGCGCTCACCGCGCACCGCAGAGAGGCAACTTGGGAACACGTCGGCAAGGCTCAGCTCGTCTGTTCTGAGCGCCGGTAGCATGGGGGCAATCTTATGGCTACTCCCTCAGACACCCCGGTCGAATCCATCGGTGAGCGCATCGAAGACGTCGATGTCTCGACCGAAATGCAGAGCTCATTTCTCGAGTACGCGTACTCCGTCATCTACTCGCGTGCGCTTCCTGACGCCCGTGACGGGCTCAAGCCAGTGCAGCGGCGCATCCTGTTTCAGATGTCAGAAATGGGGCTTCGTCCAGACAAGGGGCACGTCAAATCGGCTCGCGTCGTTGGCGACGTCATGGGCAAGCTGCATCCGCACGGTGACGCGTCCATCTACGACGCGATGGTTCGCCTCGCCCAGGACTTCATCCTGCGCGTGCCGCTTATCGACGGGCACGGCAACTTCGGCACTCTCGATGACGGTCCGGCCGCCGCCCGCTATACCGAGACGCGACTCAGTGCCGCCGCCCTAGCTCTTACCGAGAACCTCGACGAGAACGTCGTCGACTTCGTGCCCAACTACGACAACTCGCTTGAGCAGCCGTCTGTCTTGCCTGCCGCGTTTCCCAACCTCTTGGTCAATGGGGCCTCCGGCATCGCCGTCGGCATGGCGACCAATATGGCGCCGCACAACCTCATCGAGGTGGTCGGAGCTGCACGCTTTCTGCTGGATAACCCACGGGCTTCGCTAGAAGAGCTGATGGCCTTCGTGCCAGGCCCCGACCTGCCGACAGGCGGCACGATCATCGGCCTCGACGGCATCAAAGACGCCTACGCGAGCGGTCGCGGCGCCTTCAAGACCCGCGCCCGCGTGTCGGTCGAGGCGATCTCCGCGCGCAAGACCGGACTGGTCGTCACCGAGCTCCCTTACCTCGTGGGCCCAGAGAAGGTCATCGAGAAGATCAAGGACGGCGTCAACTCGAAGAAGATCAGCGGCATTTCGGATGTGACTGACCTGACCGACCGCAAACACGGCCTGCGCCTGGTCATCGGCATCAAGACCGGATTCAGCCCAGACGCGGTGCTAGAGCAGCTCTACCGACTGACGCCGCTCGAAGACAGTTTCAGCATCAACAATGTCGCACTCGTCAACGGTGGCCCGCGCACGCTTGGGCTTCGCGAACTTCTGCAGGTCTACATCGATCACCGTCTTCAGGTCGTGACTAGGCGCTCGCAGCACCGGCTCGCTCGCCGTCAGGAGCGGCTGCACCTCGTGCTCGGGCTGCTCATTGCGATTCTCGACATCGACGAGGTGATTCAGGTCATCCGGGGCTCCGACGACGCTGACGCCGCGCGCCTTCGCCTGCGCGAGGTATTCGATCTGAGCGAGATCCAAGCCGAGTACATTCTTGAGTTGCGGTTGCGGCGCCTGACAAAATTCAGCCGCATCGAGCTTGAGAAAGAGAAGCAGCAACTCGAGAAAGAGATTGCAGAACTGGAGGCGCTGCTTGGCGACCCGAAGAAGGTGCGCAAGCTGGTCTCGCGCGAGCTTGACGACGTCGCTGAGCGCTTCGGAACGCCGCGACGCACTCTGCTGACCGAAGCGCGCCCCTCGGTCGCCACGACCGGCTCTGCTTCGCGCAAGGTCGCACCGGTGCTGGAGATCGCGGATGCGCCATGCCGCGTGTACTTGTCGACGACAGGGCGGGCTATTCGGGTTGACGACAGCGTCGACCAGACACGGGATGAGCTCGCCACTCCCCGCGCCCGTCGCCGCACAAAGCACGATGGGATTCGATCGGTGCTCACGACGACCGCGCGCTCAGAGATCGGCGCCGTGACGAACCTCGGCCGCCTCATTCGCTTCACCGCCGTTGACCTGCCGAACGTTCCAGAGAACTCGATTCAGCTCGCCGCGGGTGCAAAGATCGGCGACTATTTGGCGATCGGTAACAAGAAGGAGCGCGTGCTTGCACTTGTTTCGCTCGACTCTGACCAGCCGATTGCCATCGGCACACGCCAGGGCGTGGTCAAACGCATCGCGCCAGGCACGTACCCGCCCCGCCCCGAATTCGAGATCATCGCCCTCAAGCCGGGTGACGAAATTGCAGGAGTCTCGCAGGGAAGCGACGCTGACGAACTCGTTTTTGTCACATCCGATGCACAACTCCTTCGTTTTGGTGCGGCGCAGGTTCGGCCGCAGGGCCCGTCTGCGGGCGGCATGGCCGGCATCAATCTCGGCGCGAAGGCTAGCGTGATCTTCTTCGGCGCCGTCGACCCTGCGGCGGATGTGGTGGTCGCGACTGTCTCGTCGTCGACTTCAACCATCGCCGGTGCCGACCCCGGTCGCGCAAAGGTCTCAGCGCTTAGCGAGTTCCCGGCGAAGGGCCGCGCTACCGGCGGAGTGCGCGCGCACTCGTTCCTCAAGGGCGAAGACGTGCTCGCGCTCGCGTGGGCAGGCACGGCTCCCGCTCTGGCGGTCGGCGCCGACGGCTCACAACGACAGCTGCCAGAGAGCGGCGCCAAGCGCGACGCCTCTGGCACGCCCGTCGAGAGTCCGATCGGGTCGATCGGCGTCAGCCTCTAGCCCTCGAGTGACCAGCCACGTGCGTTTGCCTGCTGAAAACGCAGGAGATTTTCGCTCCACGCGCACGAAGCGCATCCCGAGACGCGATTTGGAGAGAAAGTCCTGCGTTTTCAGAGGGTGTGCGGGCTGTTATAGGTGCGGAACGAACGCTTGCCACGCGACGCGGCGTGAGCCGTGCGGGTCGCTCTCAACGCGCTCGTCGACGTTAATGATCAGCGTCTCGCGCTCGGCGGTCGAATACGTCGGCCAGTTGTCGCCGACACCACCGTCCCGCGCGAAGCTCAACCAGCGAGCACGCATGCGAGCGCCAGCGCGCTTGAACTCTGAACGCCCGCCCAGCAGTCCCCCGGCTCTCGCTAGCGCCGTGTCACCGAGGTCGAACACCGCGAACAACTCAAGGCCGTGCGTCGCGTCGAGCCCAATCAGTCGAAGAGCGGGAGTCGCGAGGTCAAAGCGGTAGAAGTGCACTGGGGAGTGTCGAGCATGTCCCTCGGCGAAGCGAATCGATGGGTACCAGAAGCTGTAGTCGCCGCCAAACTGAGCGGCGGAGGTGCGCAGCGGCAGCGCCCGGTACTCGTCGAAGAGACGGCGGCGCGCCTGACGCTCGGTGCGCGCGAACACCGCACGGATGCGCGGCCGCGTCGACGCCAAAAGGTCAAGCCGCCCACGAAACAGGCTTCCCTCGCGGGCGTTGGTTCCAATGATGAGCGGTACCGCGTGGGTGCGACCTTCGGCCGCCGCGTCGAGCGGGTGCTGCGGGAGCAGGTCTCCATCGATTACCGGAGCGAATGCAATGGTGCCAGGGACGGCATCCGGGGTTCGTTGACGCATGATCGACGCGGCGCGGGTGAGCGTCGCTGCGTCGGTGGTCGTGAGCAGGTCTGAAGCACTTGCCGTGGTGTTACGGGCCACCTCTCGAATGATCTCGACGTAGTCTGCGCCCCACTGCGTGGTCAATTCGCTCGGGTAGACGGCGGCAGGGGCAGCGCTCTCTACGATCGCGCGGGTGAACAGGCCGGCCGCGGCGGGCACCGCGAGCATCGTGGTGATCGCGGTGGCTCCTGCAGACTCACCGAACAGCGTGATGTTGTCTGGATCGCCTCCAAACTCGCGAATGTTGTCGCGCACCCAGCTCAGCGCAGCGAGTTGGTCGCGCAGGCCGAGATTGGTGTCAAAGGTGCGCTGCGTGGTTGAAAATCGACTGAAGTCGAGAAAGCCGAGCGCGCCAAGCCGATAGTTGAAGTTGACGAACACGACATTGCCTTGACGAACCAGCGCCTCACCGAGCCGCGGAATCTCCCGCGACGAGCCCGCCGTGTATGCACCACCGTGAATGAAGACCATCACCGGGAGCGCCGCAGCAGCAGGCGTGCGCGGAGCGATCACGTTGATGCTGAGGCAGTCTTCCGACTGGGGCGCGAGCCACGGCGGGGCACCGGGCGCGATGCGACTTTGGTGCGAGATCGCGCCAAAGCGGCTGACGTCGCGCACGCCGTCCCACGGCGTGACCGGTTGCGGCGCGCGAAAACGCAACGTGCCGACGGGTGCTGCTGCGTAGGGAATGCCGCGCCAATGCCGGAGGTCACCGGCAACGAAGCCTCGCACCGAGCCGCCCGTCACTTCGGCGAGGATGCCGCTTAAGGCTGCCCGAGTTGTGCTCATAAAACAACGCTACGTCGCGTAGCTGGGAGTCGGCTATGCGCGCGCTGTGGCCTGTCCGAGATTCGCACGCTCGAGCTGGCGAGTCAGGCGAGTCAGCCGGTACCCGATCAGTAGCGCGAAAATTCCGAATACCCCAAAAGACGCGTTGCGAGCGGGTAGTGAAGAACGCCACGTGGAAGAAGTAGGACACGGGGAGTTCGTTTAGCTGTCAATCCGATCCCGATTAAGCCCGTCGCCCGCGATGATGAATTCTTTGCGCGGCGCAACGTCGTTGCCCATGAGCAGCTCGAACACGCGCTCGGCGCCGGCCGCGTCGTCGATGTTGACGCGGCGCAGGGTGCGGCGGTGGCGATCCATCGTGGTGGTTGCGAGTTGGTCGGCGTCCATCTCGCCGAGCCCCTTGTAGCGCTGAATAGGATCCTGATACTTCTTGCCGCTTCGTTTGAGGCCAGACAGCACGCCGTTCAGCTCTGCCTCTGAGTAGGTGTAGATCGTCTCGTTGGGCTTGGAGCCCTGGTTCATCACGATGACGCGGTGCAGCGGCGGCACCGCCGCGTAGACCCGACCGTCACGAATCATCTCCGGCATGTAGCGCATAAACAACGTGAGCAGCAGCGTACGAATATGCGCGCCGTCGACGTCGGCGTCAGCCATGATGATGACCTTGCCGTAGCGGGCCTGCGTGAGATCAAAACTGCGGCCGGATCCGGCCCCGATCACCTGAATGATCGACGCGCATTCAGCGTTCGAGAGCATGTCTGATACAGAGGCCTTCTGCACATTGAGGATCTTGCCTCGAATCGGCAGCAGCGCTTGGTACTCGCTGTCGCGCCCCAGCTTCGCCGTGCCGAGCGCCGAGTCGCCCTCGACGATGAACAGCTCGCTATTGGCCACGTCGCTCGAGCGGCAATCGACGAGCTTGGCCGGCAGCGACGAACTCTCTAGCGCGTTCTTGCGGCGCTGCGTCTCTTTGTGTGCGCGAGCAGAAATACGCGTCTTCATCTCTGCGACGATCTTGTCGAGCACGAGCGCGGACTGCGCCTTATCGTCGCGCTTCGGTGAGGCGAACTTGTGGGCGAGAGCGGTGCTCACGACGTTCGCGACAATCGCGCGCACCGCTGGCGTGCCGAGAATCTCTTTCGTCTGCCCCTCGAACTGTGGCTCGGGAAGGCGCACGGTCAACACGGCGGTCAACCCGGCGAGGATGTCGTCCTTCTCGAGCTTGTCAGTTCCGACCTTGAGACGGCGGGCATTTGACTCCACCTGCGCGCGCAGCGCCTTCATCAGCCCGGCCTCGAATCCGGCCTGGTGGGTGCCGCCCTTCGGCGTCGCGATGATGTTCGCGTAGCTTCGGAACGTCGTGTCGTATCCGGTACCCCAGCGCAGTGCGATGTCGACCTGGCACTCACGGGTCAGTTCGGTCGGCACCATTGCGCCGGTCGGCTGCAGTACAGGCACCGTCTCGGTGAAGGTGCCAACACCGGTCATGCGCCACACGTCGGTGACGGCGGCGTCACTGGCGAGAAATTCAACGAAAGCCGAGATGCCGCCGTCGAAATGAAAAGTCTGGATGAGCGGTTCGGCCGGGCGGTGATCCGCAATTTCCAGAGTGAGTCCCGGCACCAGAAACGCCGTCTGGCGGGCGCGGTCGAGCAGTTCTTCCGTCTGGAACGTCGCCCCCTTGGTAAAAATTTGCGGGTCTGCCCAGTACCGAATGCGCGTGCCCGTAACACCTTTAGCGACCCTACTCACCACCCGCAATTCACTGTTCTTGACGAATGGAGTGAATGGCGCATCCGGGCTCGGTTCGTTTGCGCCGTCGTCAAACACTCCTGGCTCGCCGCGGTGAAACGACATCGCCCAGGTCTTGCCATCTCGGTCGACTTCAACGTCAAGCCGCGCAGAGAGGGCGTTGACTACCGATGCCCCGACGCCGTGGAGGCCACCCGACGCCGCGTACGAGCCGGAGCCGAACTTGCCTCCAGCGTGCAATTTGGTGAAGACCACCTCGACGCCGCTCAGACCGGTTTTTGGTTCGATGTCGACGGGGATGCCGCGCGCCGTGTCACGCACTTCGACGCTTTCGTCTGGGTGCAACACCAGATCGATCGACGTTCCGTGACCACCGAGTGCCTCGTCAACGGAGTTGTCGATGATCTCCCACAGGCAGTGCATGAGGCCTCGGGAGTCGGTCGAACCGATGTACATGCCCGGCCGTTTGCGAACGGCCTCAAGGCCCTCGAGTACCGAGAGGTGTCGAGCGGAGTAGTCAGAACTCGCCACGAATGAATTCCTTAGCTGTCGTTGGCCCGGCCGTAGGGCAGTTTGAAGCTTATTGAATCGCCGAGGGCGAGCGGGCACCGACACCCCCCGCTTTGGGTTGCTACGCGCAGAGCGAAATACCGGGTCACTGCCACACGCTTGTCACACTTGCGTGCTTGGATAGACCAAGAGCTTCTTAGAAGCCACAGGGTGAGGAGTCAACCATGAACCAGATCTCGACAGACGAGACCATCGAAGCAATGGACGACGCCTTCACGCTTACCGCGCTCGATCGCTGCGACAGTTGCGGCGCCCAGGCATATGTCAAAGCGACCATGTCGAGCGGCGAGTTGCTGTTTTGCGCGCACCATGGCGCGAAGTACAAAGAGAAGCTGGCCTCGACCGCTCTCAACTGGCACGACGAGTCAGCTCGACTGCTCGAAGACAGCCGCGCCTAGCGGTATAGAACCAGCGAAGGGCTCCCCACGCGGGAGCCTTTCTGTGTGTGTGGGCTAGCCGCCAAACTGCTGGCACCACCAGTTGCCGTCGGCAACGAAACCGATGCCCATGGCAGTGTACGACGGCTTGAGAATGTTGGCCCGATGTCCAGCGGAATTCATCCACGCGTTGAAGACCGACACCGACGAGCCGTAGCCGCGCGCGATATTCTCGCCCCAACGGCTGAATCCGGGCGGAACAGCCGCAGGGCTGTGGGTCATCGCACCCTCATCGTGCATTCGCTGTGCGCAGGCCTGCGCCGCTGAGTTGAGCGTGCCGCTGGAGCAGAGCCCCCCGAGCCCGTAGTAGGCGCGGATCTGATTCACACACGTGAGCACGTCGCTTGCGCACACCGGTTCGGGTACCCCAGCAGCCGCAGGACTTCCGGCCCGGATCGTCACTCCACGTCGAGCGGCGGCAGCGGCAGCCGCGGCAGCGGCAGCGGCGACGGCCGCAGCCTGCGCGGCGTCCACTGTTGCTGCCGAAGCGGTCAGCGCCGTGAACGGCTCAGCAATCGATGCGTGATGTTTCGACGCAGACTCAAGCGCGCTCATTGCGTCAACGAGCGCCTGTCGCGAGGCGCCATCGGCAATCGGAGCGGCATCGAGATGAACTTTCGCTGCAGCAGTCGCCGCGGCGACAAAGACCCCGAATCGCTCGCGCGCACCGGCGATCATCGCCCACTGCGAGTCGAAGAGCTGCTCGAGCTCTGCGCTCGTGGCGTCGGGTGCTGGTGTGCGAGCAAGGGAACCGCTGACCGAGTCCACGGTGTTTTCTATCGCCGAAACATCGGCAGAGGTAAGCAGCGGGGACGCACTGGCTGCCAAACCCGCTGCGTCGTCGACGAGCTGCTTTCCATGCGGCTGAAGGCGCTCGATAGCGCCGAGGTAGTAGTCAATGAACTTTTGTTCCAGCGCTTCGGCCGCCGCTGCCTCGACCCGCGCTTGCTCTTCGGCTGAGGCCTGAGCGCTCACGGCGACTGCCGTTGTTGACCCAACGACGACGAGCACGCCGACGGTAAGTGCGGCCAGAAGAATTCGGTGTCGCGATGCACGTTGACGCAACGCAGGCACAAGATTGGCAATCGCCATGACTTTACCTCCCCCAAGGTATGACTAGTCTGCGACCAAGCCGCCGAGAAAGCTAGCGTCGAGAAGCCACCCGTTCGACCGGGTGCCAGCGCTTGCGTTCACGGAAGTCATCGAGTCTCGCCTCGTACGCCGCACGAGCGAGTTGTTCGTGCGCGAGCACGGGCTCAGAATCTAGATCCAACTGCGTGAGAAGGCTGCGAATGAAGTGCGGGTTCGTGATCAGCAGCGGACCAATGAGTGATGTGCCGATGAAGCCGCGTCGTCGCACACCCTCGACGGCGGTAGCGGTGCTTCGCCCGATACCTCGCTCAGCGCCTCGATGCGATTGCGGGGCGCCGCACAGCGCCGATGATGCCAGGGTGCACCGCGTGCGCGATGATGCCGGGCACCTGTGTGTGCGCCTGCCCGAACACTGTCAGAACAAGAACCGAGAGTTTGACAATCCAGATTGTCAGGAGCACGCGCACCACGCGCAGGCCTACTCGAGGTAGTCGCGCAGTGACTGCGACCGCGAGGGGTGGCGCAACTTGGCCATCGTCTTCGACTCAATCTGGCGGATGCGCTCGCGGGTCACCCCGAACGTGTCGCCGATCTGGTCGAGCGTCTTCGGCATTCCATCGCCAAGCCCGAAGCGCATGCGAATGACGCCAGCTTCGCGCTCTGACAGGGAGTCGAGCAGGCTCTCCAACTGCTTCTGCAGCATGGTGAATCCCACTGCATCGGCCGGCACAACCGCCTCGGTGTCTTCAATCAGGTCACCGAACTCGCTGTCGCCGTCCTCGCCGAGCGGAGTGTGCAGCGAGATCGGCTCGCGACCGTACTTCTGCACCTCGATGACCTTCTCTGGCGTCATGTCGAGTTCGCGACTGAGCTCTTCTGGCGTTGGCTCGCGGCCGAGATCCTGAAGCATTTGGCGCTGAACGCGGGCGAGTTTGTTGATGACCTCGACCATGTGAACGGGAATGCGGATCGTGCGCGCTTGGTCGGCCATTGCCCGGGTGATTGCCTGGCGGATCCACCAGGTTGCGTAGGTCGAGAACTTGAAGCCCTTCGTGTAGTCGAATTTTTCGACCGCGCGAATGAGACCGAGGTTGCCCTCTTGGATCAGGTCGAGAAACTGCATACCTCGGCCGGTGTAGCGCTTGGCGAGCGAGACGACGAGGCGCAAGTTCGCACCGAGCAAGTGACTCTTTGCGCGAGCACCGTCTTTCGAGACCCAGATGAGCTCGCGACCAAGCTGGGACTTCATCTCGGCTTCCGTCATCTGCGAGAGCTTGTCGTCGGCGAAGAGGCCAGCCTCAATGCGCATCGCGAGTTCGACTTCTTCTGCAGCGTTGAGCAGCGCAACCTTGCCGATTTGCTTGAGGTAGTCCTTCACCGGGTCAGCGGTTGCGCCCGTGATGGCGCTCGAATACACCGGCACTTCGTCTTCGTCGTCAACGAGTGACAGAACGAGTGCGCCGCTCGGAAGCGTTTCGTCTTTACTGGTCGAACGCTCGTCGTCGGAGTCGTCATCGGCGTCATCGGCGTCCGGATCGACCACCTCGGCCGTTTGAAGCTCAACGTCAGCGACAACAATGACGGCTTCGACATCGTCCTCGCCGTCAAGGTCGACGACCTCAATTTCGTCGTCCATCGCTTCGCCCGCACTGGCGGACGACTTCGTTGCCCTGGTGGCTTTAACTGGTACGGCCTTCGCAGGCGCTTTGGCCGCGGGGGTCTTACTGGCAGGTGCCTTCGCGGCTGCGGCCTTGGCGGCTGGCACGGCCTTGGCTGCTGGCACTTTGGCTGCCGGGGTCTTGCTGGCAACTGTCTTTGCGGGCGCGGCCTTCGCGGGCGCGGCCTTAGCTACGGCCGGCGTCTCTGCGACCGGGGCGGACTGTTCGACCGGCTCAGCGTGCCTGCGCGAGAACACGCCGCGCCTAGCGGTCTTGACTGCGACTGTGGAGTCGACACTGACTTCACTCGCACCCGATTCGAGAGTTGGGTTCTTGGTTCGGGATGCCATGGCAACACCTTCCGGATTCTTGCTGGAGCCGTCTTGTGGACAGCGCACGCTTGAGGGCAACACACGCTTTGGGGCAACACACGCTTTTGGGCAACACAAAGACCCTTGTCAAGTCTTGAGCCACCAGATAACTAGTCAAAAAGTGGGCCACGGACTCGACCGGGTCTTAGCTGCAATTATTGCACGCTTTGCCGCTGAGCTTCGCCACAGCTGTCTATTTGGACCGGCCATCACGTCGACGACGCCACGCTCTCATAAGCGAAACCCACAGCGGGGCTACTTCTATTCCTTCGTCAGCGTGCAACTTACGGCGGGTGCGTCGTCGAGCCAACAACATGAACGCGATGCCGAAACCAACGACGATGTACTGCACGAGGAACGCGATCCGAAACGACTCGAGCGAATAGAGCACCCGCGCATCGCGCGATCCGCCAGACAGTGCGTCTAGCACGAGCCCGATCAGCAGCATCATCATCAGGCTCGCCGAGAATCCGCCCACGTTGACAATGCCGCTCGCCGACCCAAGACTGCGCGCCGGGTTGAAGGTGCGCGCGAAGTCCAAGCCGATGAGGGAGGCCGGACCGCCGATCGCAATTGCCACGAGCAAAGCAATCACCAGCCACAGCGGTGGGGCGCCAGGCCAGGCCAGCACAATCGACCAGGCGACTCCCATCGCGATCACGACTCCGAGCACAATGTTGCTCCGACGAAACGGAAAACGAGCGCTCAAAAGCCCGAGCAGCGGGCCAGCAACCATCGCCGTCACCGTGATGAGGGTGAGCAAACCCGCGGCCATCGACGGGCCATAGCCGAGGCCCACCGAGAGAAACGGGAAGCCCCAGAGCAGCGTGAACATCGTCGCTGAGGACTGCGAGACAAAGTGCGACCAGAAGCCGAGCTGCGTGCCTGGGCGCGCGAGACTCTCACGCAGAGTGTGCAGCGCGGGCGCCCTCAGCGCGATGGGGTCGGTCGGATGCGCCGCATCCGGTGAATTGCGCACAAGTACCAGCAGCAGAACTCCAGCAAGCACCGAGAGGGATGCGGCACCGAGATAGGCGGGAGTCCACCCGAATGAGTGCAGTACGAACGACAGCGGAATTGCCGAGAGCAATTGCCCGAGCTGTCCGGTGGTGCCGAGGGCTTGCGCGAGGAACGGCAAGATGCGGCCGCTGAACCAACTCGCGAGCAGACGGCTGGCCGGAAGAAACGTCATCGCATCCCCTGCACCAACCAAGACTCGGCCAACGACGGCGATCCACAAGGAGGGTGCGAGTGCGAGTGTTATTTGCCCAGCGACGAGGAGCAGCGCTCCGATGGCCATGATTGTGCGCGGACCGATGCGATCGAGCATGACTCCGACCGGAATCTGGAGTGCGGCATAGACCAATATCTGCAGAACCGCGAGGCTCGACAGTGCCGCGGCCTGAACGTCGAACCGGTCGGTGGCGTCGACTCCAGCAATACCGAGCGATGTGCGCTGCAATACGCCGACTAGGTAGGCAAAAGCACCGACAGAAACGACGAGCCAGGCGCGTTTCGAATTCACGGTCGAAAGCCTAGCTACCCTTCGGCTCCTGCCCGTTTCGGCGAATCGCCAAGAAATTCTCGAGCTCTGCCGCGATGTCATCGGCGCTCGGCAAGGCACCGTCTTCGTCTGTCAGCGGTGACCGAAGCGGATTCTCGATCATGTAACTGTCGTGGCGTTCTTCTAGGGCTCCGACAAGTTTGGCGAGCTCGGCGTTGTTCTCGATCTGCTCGTCAATTTTTACCAAGAAGGCGCGACCCTCATCGCGCAGGGCGTCGGTTGGAAAAATCAGCCCCGTGGCGGCGCTGACCGTCTCAAGCGCCTTGACCGCGGCGAGCGGAAACTCGGTGTCGGCGAGGTAGTGCGGAATAAGCAGCACGAATCCGACCGTTGGATGACCAAGTTGCTGCAAACGGTACTCAACAAGGTGGAGGGCGTTGGCCGGGACCTTGGTGTGCGGTTTCCACACCGACATCGCATCCGTCAGCTCTGTTCTGTTGCCGCTCACCGTGACGCCGATCGCCCGCGTGTGCGGCACTGGCATAGGAATCGCGTGCACCCACGTCGTGGTCTTCACGGCAAACCGGTCGATCAGTGCAAGCACGGCCGCGGTGAACCGTTGCCACTGGAAGTCAGGCTCGAACCCGCTGAGCAGCAAGAATTGCTGGCCGATCTCGTCTTTTACCAAATACAGATTGAGGCTGAGCGGCTGGTAGTCGCTCAGGTGGTCTTGTTCAAAATAGATTGTCGGCCGGCGGGCACGGTAGTCGAGCAGTTCGTCTACGTCAAACTCGGCCACAATCTGGTGATCAAGACTCGAGAGCAAGTACTCGCCCAGCTGGGTAACGCCCGCGCCAGCGTCGGCAAATCCCGTGAGGCCAGCGACGAGGTGAAGACCCGCTGGCACGTCGTAGGCGACCGAAGTGAGTTCGTAAAGTCCGTCAGGGTCGCGCATGGTTCAACTCTAATCGCGGGCTTTGCGGCGTACCTTGGCTTCGGCGCTCAGCCGGCATGCCCTGAGCGAACACGATCAGCTTCTTGGGTCGACATGCGGACGCTCGTGCGGCTGGCCGAGGAGATTTCTGAGGAGTAGTACAGTCATTACGGCGACATCGCGCCGCCCACGTGACAGCGGCACGATCCTGCACGCAGGTCTACAACACCTTTTACCAGAGGGAGCTTCCGAGTGTCCGAACAGAACTTTGACCTTGTTGTACTTGGCGGCGGAAGTGGTGGTTATGCTGCAGCGCTGCGCGCGAGCCAGTTGGGCATGACCGTTGGTCTGGTAGAGAAAGGCAAGCTCGGCGGCACCTGCCTGCACGTCGGCTGCATCCCAACCAAGGCGCTTCTGCACTCGGCCGAAGTAGCGGATGTGACTCGCGAGTCAGCCAAATATGGCGTCACCTCCACCTTCGGCGGCATCGACATCGCCGCGGTCACCGCGTATCGCGAAGAGATCGTCGCGAGCAAGTTCAAGGGCCTCACCGGCCTCATCAAGGCTCGGGGCATCACGGTGATCGAGGGCGAGGGCAAACTCGTCTCCGCCACGACGGTTCAGGTCGGCGCAGACACCATCGTCGGCAAGAACATCGTGCTCGCCACCGGCTCGTACTCGCGCTCGCTGCCCGGTCTCGATATCGGCGGAAAGGTCATCACCTCGGAACAGGCCCTTGAGCTCGACTTCGTGCCGAAGAGGGTTGCCGTGCTCGGTGGCGGCGTCATCGGCGTCGAGTTCGCGAGTGTCTGGAAGTCGTGGGGCACCGATGTGCACATCATCGAGGCACTTCCGCACCTCGTGCCGATGGAAGAAGAGTCGATCAGCAAGCAGTTCGAACGCGCATACCGCAAACGCGGAATCGAGTTCACGCTCGGCGTTCGCTTTCAGTCGGTCGTTCAAAATGACCAAGGCGTTGTCGTCACGCTCGAGAACGGTGCGACGATCGAGGCAGACCTGCTGCTGGTCGCGGTCGGCCGTGGACCCTCGACGGCGGGTCTCGGCTTTGAAGAGATCGGAATCACGATCGACCGCGGCTTCGTCATCACCAACGAGCGCCTCGCCACCAACATTCCAGGCGTCTATGCCGTTGGCGACATCGTGCCTGGGCTGCAGCTTGCGCACCGTGGCTTCCAGCACGGCATCTTCGTTGCAGAAGAGATCGCAGGGCTCAACCCGCTGGTGGTTGACGACCTCAATATTCCTAAGGTCACCTACAGCGACCCTGAGGTCGCGTCCATCGGGCTCTCCGAGGCAAAGGCCGCCGAGAAGTACGGCGCTGACAAGATTTCGAG
This sequence comes from Actinomycetes bacterium, assembly GCA_031421055.1. GTDB lineage: Bacteria > Actinomycetota > Actinomycetes > Actinomycetales > Microbacteriaceae > Conyzicola. The sequence continues at coordinate 33,188 of JANONY010000064.1, forward strand.
CTACGACTTCAACCTTGCAGGCAACGGCAAGAGTCACATCATCGGCACAACGGGATCGGTCAAGGTTGTTCGAGTGAACGACGGCCCGATCGTCGGAGTGCACATGATCGGCGCTCGCGTCGGCGAGCTGATCGGCGAAGCCCAGCTCGCGGTCAACTGGGAGGCCTACCCCGAAGACATCGCACCGCTGCTTCACGCCCACCCGACGCAGAACGAGGCCCTCGGCGAGGCGTTCCTCGCCATTGCCGGAAAGCCACTGCACGCTCTCTGAGCTGCTGTACAGGCGCCGAACTAAACTACCTAGAACAGTTACTAAGGAGCATCACTGATGAGCGAATCCGTCAACCTCCCAGCGCTCGGAGAGAGTGTCACAGAGGGCACGGTTACCCGCTGGTTGAAAAAGGTCGGCGACCGCGTGGAGGTCGACGAGCCGCTGGTTGAGGTGTCGACCGACAAGGTCGACACGGAGATCCCATCGCCCATTGCTGGTGTGATAGAGGCGATCCTCGTTGCAGAAGACGAGACCGTCGAGGTTGGCACTCCCCTCGTCACGATCGGTACTGGCGACGCCGCACCCGCAGCGTCCGCCGCACCGGCCGCAGAACCCGCCGTACCTGCTTCGCCATATGTCGAGCCCGACCTCGGCGTTCCCGCACCAGAGCCGACCCCAGCGCCGACCCCAGCGCCGACCCCCGAGCCAGAGCCAGCTGCTGCTCCTGCTGCACCTGCTGCTGAACCTGTTGCAGAACCTGCCCCGCTGCCGGTCGACGCACTACTCGCAGCGGCACCACCGCCCCCCGTCGTTGCAGCACCGTCGGCGTCACCGCCCCCCGCTGCGCCACCCGCGGTGCCCGTTGGCGACGCATCGAACGCGGGCTACGTGACGCCGCTCGTGCGCAAGCTCGCGAACGAAAAGGGTGTCGCGCTCGACACGATCGCTGGCACGGGTGTTGGTGGTCGCATCCGCAAGCAGGACGTGCTCGCCGCAAGCTCGGCGCCGTTCGGAGACTCTGCTCCTGCTGCCGGCAGCTCTGCCCACGCTGCCGCCGCGGTCCCGTCCGCACCGCTCGAGGTGTCGCCCCTGCGCGGCACCACCGTACCCATGTCTCGACTGCGCAAGGTCGTCGCGGAGCGCGCTGTCATCTCGATGCAGACCTCCGCGCAGTTGACCACGGTTGTCGAGGCCGACGTGACGGCCATCGCCGTCTTCCGCGAGCAGGTTAAGGCACAGTTTCTTGCCAAAACCGGCAACAAGCTCAGCTTTCTCCCGTTCTTCGCTCTCGCCGCCGCCGAGGCGCTGCGGGCGTACCCCATCATTAACGCGACAGTCGACGGCGACACCATCGTCTACCCGCCGAGTGAGAACATGAGCATTGCCGTCGATACCGAGCGTGGCTTGCTGACACCGGTGATCCGAGATGCAGGCACACTCAACCTCGCGCAGTTCGCGGCCCAAATCGCCGACCTCGCCGACCGCACCCGCAACAACCAGCTCAAGCCAGACGAGCTGGCCGGTGGCACCTTCACCCTGACGAACACCGGATCACGCGGCGCCTTGTTCGACACCCCGGTCGTGTTCCTACCCCAGGTCGCGATTCTCGGCACCGGCATTGTCGTGAAGAAGCCCGTGGTTGTCACCAACCAGGGCCTCGACTCCATCGCAATTCGCCAGACCGTGTTCCTCGCGCTCTCGTACGACCACCGCATCGTCGATGGTGCGGATGCCGCGCGGTTCCTCAGCGCGGTCAAGAACCGCCTTGAGGGCGGCAACTTTGCCGCCGACCTCGGTATTTAGCTAACACGACACCTATCCAGCAACGTACGTTCTGATCCGCCAACCGGCCTCTCCCTTCACCAGAAGGGCGGAGGCCGGTTCGCCCTCTGGCCCGTGTTGGTAGGTCAGAAGCACAGCATCGCCCATTCGTTCGCCGACCTCGACATTGAGCGGCCTCAGCACCGCGGTTCCACCATCGCCCCGCTCGATCGACTGAATGAGCGCGACATCGTCATCCATGGCTGCCGAGTTCTCTTGCAGCACGGTGTCAAGGCACAAGATAGACAGATCGCGGACGCACTGATTGCGCGCCGGCACCAACTCCGCAAAGGCCGCGACGGGGTCGTCCTCGACAACTGCACCAGCGGCAGCCGGGGTCGGGGCGAGGGTCGGCGTCAGCGCAGCCGTGCCGCCGCCCGCTGGTACCACGGCAATGGCCACGAGCAACGCAGCGACACCGGCCGCGACGGCAGCGTATTTCGGCTTGCGGAAGCGCGGCGGGACTCGATCGAGGTAAGGCGCAGCGGCGGCTCTGGCGCGCTTCGCGAGTGCCGTCATGAGTGTTGGCGCCTTGGTCTCGACAGGCTCGACCCGCTCACGAAGCTCGACGGGCACCACGGGCTCGACCTGCCCACGGGGCCCGACCTGCCCATGGGACTCGACCCGCAGAGTGGCCACGACCCGCCCGGGAATGTTACTGACCTGAGTTGAATCGGCCGCGAAGCGCACCGGAGTCGCCTCGGCCAGCTCGAACAGACGCGCTGAAAATTCGCTCAGCAGGGCGTCGGGGTACACCGAGAGCGCGGCGAACCACTCCCGCAGGTGACTGGCGGCCGGCACACGGTCGAGCGCGGCGAGTGCGAGTGAGGCAAAGCTCCTGTTGTCCGCCTCGCATCCCGCCGGGTTTGCCGTCGCAGCGCTACCGAACCCGCTGAGCACCGGGGCGCCAGAGCCGCGAAACAGCACGCGGCTCGCCGCGATCGACCCGTGCGTGAAGCCACTCTCGTGCACCGCGAGCACGGCGGCTGCGAGCGGAGCGAGCAGAGTGACCGCCTCTCCGGCCCCGATCGTCGAGCGGCCCGCAAGCAGGTGCCCGAGGCTACCGCGCTCCAGTTGCTCGAGGATGAGAGTCGGTGCCGCCGGTCCTGTGCGCGAGACGTCGCGCAACTGAACGACGTGCGGATGGTCGATGCCGCTGAGCGCGCGAAGTTCTGCGTCGATCGATTCGTCGGGTGCGTCAGCGCGAAAGCACTTGAGCGCGGCTGTCGCGTTCACGCCGCTCGAGGCGAGCGCAGCAGCGTGGCCGAGGTACACGTCTGCGCGCGAACCGGAGCCGAGCTTGCGCAGAATTCGGTAGCCGGCGATGGTGTCTTCTGGCATTGGGCAAGCATCCGTGAAGAGGGCAGAGATCGGGCCAGAACGCCGAATGCTGTGAGCAAGCGCGCGAAACAACCGCGGGTTAGGATTGGCCAGTGATCGACCTAGTCGTCGCGGGGCTAAGCGCCAACTCCGTGCCGTATGTCGAAGCTCTAGAGCTTCAACGCGCTGTGCACCGATCCGTTGTTTCGGGCGAACGCCCAGACACGGTGATTCTTCTCGAACACCCGAGTGTGTACACCGCAGGCAAGAGAACCGAAGACAGCGAACGCCCGACCGACGGCACCCCCGTTATCGATGTGGATCGTGGAGGCAAGATCACCTGGCACGGCCCTGGCCAGCTCGTCGGCTATCCGATTCTTCGTCTCGCTGAGCCGGTCGACGTCGTCGGATACGTGCGCCGCCTCGAAGGGCTGCTCATTGACGTGCTCGCCGAGCTCGGCGTCGAGTCTGGCCGCGTCGAAGGCCGCTCTGGGGTGTGGGTAGGCAACGCTTCTGACGGGTACGACAAGATCGCGGCAATCGGCATTCGTGTCGCGCAGGGCGTCACGATGCACGGCTTCGCGCTCAACTGCAACAACGGATTCGAGGCCTACGCTGGCATCATCGCCTGCGGTATTCGCGACGCCGGCGTCACATCGATCAGCCGAGTGCTCGGCGCCGAGACCACGACAGAGCAGGTCGTTCCGCTGATCGAACGCGCCTTCACCACCATGTACGAGGGAGCAGCGTGACCATCTCAGACACAACCCACGACCCAGCGGGCGGCCGCAAAATGCTGCGCCTTGAGGTACGCAACGCCTCGCACCCGATCGAGCGCAAGCCGGAGTGGATCAAGACCGTCGCCAAGATGGGTCCGGAGTACCGGCAGCTGCAGGCGCTCGTGAAGAGCGAGAACCTGCACACCGTCTGCCAAGAAGCGGGTTGCCCAAACATCTTCGAGTGCTGGGAAGATCGCGAGGCCACCTTCCTCATCGGCGGTAGCCAGTGCACACGTCGCTGCGACTTCTGCCAGATCGACACGGGAAAGCCCGCCGACTACGACACGGATGAGCCCCGCCGGGTAGCGGAATCCGTCGTGCAGATGAACCTTCGCTACGCCACCGTTACCGGGGTTGCCCGCGACGACCTGCCCGACGAGGGAGCATGGTTGCACGCCGAGACCGTTCGGCAGATACACGCGATGAACCCGTCGACCGGCGTCGAGATTCTCGCAACCGATTTCTCTGGCAACCCAGAACTGCTGCGAGTGGTCTTTGAGTCGCGGCCGGAAGTCTTCGCGCACAACGTCGAGACGGTGCCTCGCATCTTCAAGCGCATCCGGCCGGCATTTAAGTACGAACGCTCGCTCAATGTCATCACCCAGGCCCGCGATTTCGGCCTCATTACCAAGTCGAACCTCATTCTCGGCATGGGCGAAACGCGCGAGGAGGTCAGTCAGGCTCTGCACGACCTGCACGACGCTGGCACCGACATCATCACCATCACGCAGTACCTTCGGCCGACGCCGCGACACCTGCCAGTCGACCGTTGGGTGCGCCCGGAAGAGTTCGTTGAGCTCAACGCGGAGGCAGAAGAGATCGGATTTCTCGGCGTTCTCAGCGGCCCGCTCGTGCGGTCAAGCTACCGCGCTGGCCGCCTCTGGGCTCGTTCGATGACGTCGAAGGGCCGTGAGATTCCTGCCCATCTCGCCCACATCGCCGACGCACCGACGGAGTTCGCGCAGGCGGTATCTTAGACACCATGGCACGAGTGAAAGACCCGAACAAAGAACCAGGACGACTCAAGCAGATCTGGCAAGTACTGCAGATGACTCGGCGGATCAGGCCCGCCATAACGTGGTGGTTGCTGCTGGCACTGATTGGCCCGATCGTGGTCGGAGTCGTTCTGGCGCTCCTTCTTGCGCCATGGGGTAGCAACCCCGTCGGGTTCGTGCTGTACGTGATCCTTGGTGTGTTCAGCGGCATCCTCGTTGCGATCATCGTGCTTGGCCGCTCGGCCGAACGCGCGGCATACTCGCAGATCGAGGGCCAGCCGGGCGCGGTTGGCGCGATCCTGAAGAACAGCCTCCGTCGCAGCTGGATCGCCAGCGAAATGCCAGTGCACGTGAGCCCCAAAAGCCAAGACGCTGTCTACCGCGCGGTCGGCCGAGGCGGCATTGTGCTGTTCGGCGAAGGCCCGCGCACCCGCACGCAGCGTTTGCTCGAAGACGAGCGCCGCAAGGTGCAGCGCATCGTTCCGAACGTGCCCGTGAGTTTCATCTACGTCGGGCCTGATGCCGACTCGACCCCGCTGCACCGCATCACGGCTGAGTTGCGCAGGCTCAAGCGAGCGTTACGCAAGCAAGAGGTGCTCACGGTCAACAACCGTCTGCAGTCGCTCGGCAAGAACCTGCTGCCGATTCCCAAGGGCATCGACCCGTACAAGGTTCGCGCCTCGCGCGGTCGCTAGCGGCGAACGAGCACCGTACCGGCCAGTTGGTCGTGCAGGCCACGCTGGTCGCGGTCCCACACTGCCGCGGGAATCACCACACACAGCAGCACGGTTCGCACGAGCGGGCGCAGCAATCCGATCCACACAGGCCGCAGCGGCACGAGGCGCAGTCCGAGCATGAGGTGACCGATGCTGCCGCTCACGATCACAAGAAACAGGTACTGCAGCACCGCGAATGCTAAGAGAATCGCAAAGCCGTCACCCGCAAAAAATGCATAACCGACGCCGGATGCGATGGCCCAGTCGATCAGGAGAGCCGCGATTCTGCGGCCAAAAGTAGCAATCGATCGCGTGCCAGAGGCCGGCAGACCGAGGCGCTTTCCCGGCCAGTCGGGCGGCGCGACGTGTGGCGCGGAAGCGGGATCCGACATCCATCCATCGTAAGCGGGCGCAGACGCGTAACATGCCGGAAACATGGGGGTCACCACAGCGAAATCGCGAGCCAATACCCTGACCGAAGGCTGTTGTTCGCAGTCCACCACGCTCTGGCACCCTTTGGAGTACGTCCCATGCCCACGCCCAAGTTCAAAGACTCGTCTGAAGTCCTCAAGTTCATCAAGGACACTGACGTCAAGTTTGTTGACATTCGCTTCACCGACCTGCCGGGTATCCAACAGCACTTCAACATTCCGGGCTTCACGGTCGACGAAGAGTTCTTCCAGATCGGCCAGCTGTTCGACGGCTCGTCAATTCGCGGCTTCCAGTCGATCCACGAATCCGACCTGCAGTTGATTCCGGATGTGACCACGGCCTACGTTGACCCATTCCGCGTCGAGCGCACCCTCATCATCGTCTTTGACATTTACAACCCGCGCAACGGCGAGATTTACGGCCGCGACCCGCGCCAGGTCGCCAAGAAGGCAGAGCGCTACCTCGCGTCGACCGGCATCGCCGACACCGCGTTCTTCGCGGCGGAGGCCGAGTTCTACATCTTCGATGACGTGCGTTACGAAGTGAAGCAGAACAAGAGCTTCTACGAGGTCGACTCTGAAGAGGCGGCTTGGAACTCCGGCCGCATCGAAGAAGGCGGCAACCTCGCCAATAAGACGCCGTACAAGGGCGGCTACTTTCCGGTCAGCCCGGTCGATAAGCACGCCGACCTTCGCGACGACATCTGCCTCAAACTGATTGACGCTGGCCTCATTCTTGAGCGCTCGCACCACGAGGTCGGCACTGCAGGCCAGGGTGAAATCAACTACCGCTTCGACACTCTCGTCAACGCGGCAGACGACATCCTCAAGTTCAAGTACATCGTCAAAAACGTTGCACAGGAGTGGGGCAAGGTCGCGACCTTCATGCCGAAGCCGCTGATGGGCGACAACGGATCTGGCATGCACACCCACCAGTCGCTGTGGAACGACGGTAAGCCGCTGTTCTACGACGAAAAGGGATACGGCGGACTCTCCGACCTCGCTCGCTGGTACATCGGCGGAATCCTCAAGCACGCTCCGGCCGTGCTCGCGTTCACCAACCCAACGGTCAACTCGTACCACCGCCTGATCCCGGGCTTCGAGGCGCCGGTCAACCTGGTCTACTCGGCCGGTAACCGCTCTGCGTCGATCCGCATCCCGATCACGGGCACGAACCCGAAGGCCAAGCGCATCGAGTTCCGCGCGCCAGACGCCTCCGGCAACCCGTACCTCGCGTTCGCTGCTCAGCTGATGGCTGGCCTCGATGGCATCAAGAACAAGATCGAGCCACACGAGCCGGTCGACAAGGACCTGTACGAGCTGCCGCCAGAAGAGGCGAAGCTCATTCCTCAGGTGCCCGCATCACTCGAAGAGGCGCTGCGCGCTCTCGAGGCCGACAACGCCTTCCTGCAGGAGGGTGGCGTCTTCACGCAAGACCTCATCGACACCTGGATCGACTACAAGCGCGAGAAGGAGCTTCTCCCCTTCGCGCAGCGCCCGCACCCCTTCGAGTACGAGCTGTACTTCGGGGTCTGAGTTCACTAGAAGCGCTGGCCGCTAACTGACCGGGCCGCATCCTTCGGGGTGCGGCCCGTTTTGCGCGCGCGGCTTGCCCGCGCTGAAGCCGTACGCCTCAGGAGAGTTCAGACGGTCGTGTGGCGCCGGAGAGCTCGAGGAGCACATTCGGCTCGTCGC
>JANONY010000065.1:0-9519 GCA_031421055.1 Actinomycetes bacterium
TGTCGAGCGGCACGGCGAGCAGTGCCGCGGTTGCATCGTCAGAGACCGCGGCCGGTGGGATGAAACCGCCAGAGCTGAGCTCGGTCAGCTTGGTAGCCACCTCGGCGATCGCAGCGAGATCGGCGTCGGTGAGTTCATCGCCGTCGCGGCTGAAGACGACGAGGGCGCTCGTCGTGTCGGCTGCAGGCAGCTTCTCTTGCAGCGCGGCGACCTGTGCCGACTCGGCTGACTCGGGAAGGCCGACGCCCGGCGAGGTCTCGCTGTCGTTGCCGGATCCGAGACCGAAGATCGCGCCAGCGGCGAGCACGGCCCCGACCAGTACGATCCACGACGTTCTGCGGCCGGTGATGATGGTGGTGATGCGCTGCATGGTGTCTCGGCTTTCAACAGGTAATTAGATTATCTAGTAATCAATGAATCTAGCAGAATCGCGCTACCCTGTGAATATGCAAGCGCACCAAGAACGCAGCGGTGCCCAGCGAGGCACGGTAGACGTGCAGAGCCCGACTTCGCTGTTGCGCGACATTCGCGATGTGACGAACGAGTTCGAGCAGCGCCTTGGCGAGCAGCTCACCGTCAACCCCACCGACCTCGCGGCGATGGAACACTTGATTCAGGACGGGCCGCTCACCCCAACCGAGCTGGCCCGCCGCCTTGGAGTCACCACGGCCGCGATCACGACCGCCATTGACCGCCTGACCGCGGTCGGGCACGTCACACGTCAACGAAACCCGACCGACCGGCGCGGCGTGCTGGTGGTGCCAGCGCCGAAGTCCGTCGGCAAGGCGATGGGGATGCTGCTTCCCATGATCATGGGAATCGACCGCGTGCTCGCGGGGTTCGATGACGCGCAACAAGTCGTGATCACTGCATACCTCACGCAAGTCGTCGAGGTGTATCGAGCTCACATCCCTCGCTCTAGTTCGAGCTCGCCGCCTCCGCCGCGTTGAACGGCGAGGTCTTGCTCGAAAACATCTCGAGGCGCTGCTCTGGTGTCATCGCGATGATCTGCGCAGCCGCCTCGCTCGGGAAGCCGGTGATCTCAGTCTCGTCACCGATCGGCACGATCGAGTGCACGATGCTGTTCTCGTAGACGTGCACTATGTTGAGCGCTTGGTTGCCGTTGACCCCGCTCAGCAGTCGATCGCGTGCCGTGAGCGCGAGCGTGTAACACGTGGCCGAGGCGACCGACACCGGGATGCCGGCGAAGGTCGAGTGCGTCGAGTAGTGCAGGTGCCCCCCGAGTATCGATCGCACGTCGGAGCCCTCGAGCACCGCCGCGAGCGCGTCCTGGCGGCGCAACTCGAGCATCTCCATCGCCCAGAGGAGCGGGGTAGGAACTGGCGGATGATGCAGGGCGAGCAGCGTGCCATCCGCGGCGGGGGTCTTCAGAACGTCGGCGAGCCACTCGAGCTGGACGTCCGTCACTGTGCCGTGGTGGTAGCCGGGCACCGTGGTGTCGAGCGCGATGATGCGCAGGCCGTTGACGTCGTAGACGCGGTCTTGGGGCGCATCCGTGTCTCCGCCGTCGAAGAGCCCCTGGTTGTAAGGACCGCGCTCGTCGTGGTTTCCCATCACCCAGACGATCTGAGCGCCGAGGCTCGCTGCCGCCGGCTCGACGATCGCGCGCAGTCGCGCGTAGGCATCCGGTTCACCGAGGTCGGCGAGGTCACCGGTGATGACGATCGCCTCTGGCTTGACCCCGAGCCGGTTGAGTTGCTCGAAGGCCTGCTCGAGGTTCTGCTCACCCTTGACCACCCCGTACAGCGGGCGACCGGCCCCGAGCAGGTGGGTGTCGCTGATGTGGGCGATCGTGTGGGCTGGGGCTGGGTACTGGCCGAGAGGGATCACGCTGGCAAGCCTATGACTGGCTCCACCCGTGGCGCTCGTTTTCTTTGCCCCGGCCGTGCTGCTCACCGAAAACTATCGCGCTGAAGCCTGTTCGCGCGTCATCGCGGCGCGGCCGGCGCGCGCATCGTCTTCCGCGACCTGTGCCGCTAGGGCTAGGTACCGTGGGTCAGACTTGTCTTCGACTTGATCGAGCAGCACATCGCGCAGGCGCCGCGCGCGCTCGCGCATTTCAGCACTGTACTTCGCCATCAGTCCTCCGTAACAGCTCTCATGACCGCAGCTACCTTAATCCGGTCGTCATCGGTCGCCCACGTCGCTCGCTCCAACTGTTCCAAAATTGTAAACCCAATTGCCCGGGATTCCTCGTGAACAGACAGCAGGTACCCGATGCCGTCGTTGAGTTCGCGGCGATGCTGCTCGCGGTTGGCGAGCTCCCTGCCTTCGTCGAGCGACCGCCGCTCGAACCTGCTCAGCCGCAGCCTCGTGAGAAAGAACGAGATCAGTGACCACAGCAGCGTGGCGAGCGAGGTGCCCGCCGCGACGGCCGCCGCGATCAGCTCACTACTCACGCTTGCTCGTGGTTTGCAGCCGCCAACCGCGGTCGGTCTCGGTGACACCGCCCGCGAGCTGCAGTGCGCCAAGCAGCGCCTGCACCGTGCCCAGCGCAAGCCCCGACCGCACCGCCAGCTCGGATGCAGTGCGCGCCGCCCGCTGACTCATCGCGTCGAGGAGGCGGGCGGCCTCGGTGTTTTGCTCAGACGTGTGCGCTGGTTCAACCCGCTCGGTGAACCGCGCGAGCTCTGCCATCTCGTCGGCGTTGGTGACGCAGACCGCGTTCTGTTCGCGCAGCAGGCGGTGACACCCCGCGGACGCGGCGCTCGTGACGGGACCAGGCACCGCACCGACCGGCCGATTCAGTTCATTCGCGTGCCCGGCGGTGTTGAGCGAGCCAGAGCGCCACCCGGCTTCGAGTACGACGGTCGCCTGGCTGACCGCGGCGATCAGGCGGTTGCGCTGCAGAAACCGCCACTTCGTCGGCGACACTCCACAGGGAACCTCTGAAAGCACGGCGCCCTGCTCGACGATGCGGGCGAGCAGCGCGTCATGCCCGCTCGGGTAAAAGCGGTCGAGGCCGCCGGCGAGAAAGGCGAGTGTTGTGCCTCGGCTCGCGAGGGCCGCGCGATGCGCCATGCCGTCGATGCCGTAGGCGGCACCAGAGACGATCGCGAAACCCCGATCGACGAGGCCAGCCGAAGCCTCCATGGTGATGTGTTCGCCGTAGCCCGTGGCGGCGCGGGCACCAACAAGAGAGATGGATGTTTCGAGCGACTCGAGCGCGCTGCGTTGCCCGCGCAACCAGAGCCCGATCGGCGCGTGTGCCCCGAGGTCGTTGACGCCGCGCGGCCAGTCGGCTTCCGAGGGCACGACGAGCCGGATGCCGAAGCGCGCCGCCTGCGTGAGCGCGCGCTTCGCGGCCGAAGAGAGCATCCGCGGCAGCCAGCGGTCGAGGCCCTTCTGCAGATCCACGATGAGACGGTCGTCGACTTCTGCGTCGCGCAACACGTGCTGAATTGTCTCGACCGGCTCACGGTCGATCACAACCGAGAGGGCGCGCCCGGCGCCGAGCGTCGCGATAAGTACTCCAGCCAGACGATCGCCCGGCTCGGCCAGGCAGGTCCAGGTTGACCTAGCGAACACATCCGTCGGGTCTGAGTCGGAGACGCCAGCGGCAAGCTGCTCGACCTCTGCACGGTCGATACCAAAGAGGGTTGTCATGACGAAATTGCCTTTCGAAGGTAGAGAGCCCGGCCGATGTGCTCTGCGGTGGGAATTGGCACGTTGTCGAGGTCTGCGAGAGTCCAGCCGACGCGAAGCACGCGGTCGTAGCCGCGCATGGTGATACCACCGCGCTCGAGCGCACGGTCGATCGTGGCGGTTGTGGCCGTGCTCAGTCGCGCGCTCGGGCCGCGCAACCATGCGCCTGGTACGTGCGAGTTGAGTCGCCAGGGGGTGTCGACCAAGCGCTCGGCGGCACGAGCGCGGGCCGCGACGACGCGAGCTTGTGCTTCTGCGGTTGTCATTCGCGGTCGCTCGGTCGACACCCTCAGTTGAGCCGACGTGATGCGCTGCACCCGCAGTTGAATGTCGATGCGATCGAGCAGCGGTCCACTCAGCCGCGCAAGATACCGACGGCGGTTGAAAGGTGTGCAGGTGCAGTCGGAGTCCCGACCGCCGTACTGCCCGCACGGGCACGGGTTGGCGGCCATCACCAGTTGGAAGCTGCCAGGAAAGTGCGCGACGGCATTCGCCCGGTGAATCGAGATCACGCCAGACTCGAGCGGCTGGCGAAGGGCGTCGAGTACTGCGCGTGCGAACTCTGGTGCTTCGTCGAGAAACAAGACCCCGTGCGATGCCCGTGCCGCGGAGCCCGGCCGGATGAGCCCGCTGCCTCCCCCGACCAGTGCCGCGGCGGATGCCGTGTGGTGCGGCGCCTCGAACGGCGCGCGGGTGGCGAGTGCGCCTCCCATCGCGATGCCAGACAGCGAGCGCACACAACTCACCTCGAGCGCTTGCTCAGGCGAGAGCGCAGGCAAGAGCCCAGGCAGTCGCGCCGCGAGCATCGTCTTGCCCGCGCCGGGCGGCCCGAGCAGAAAGACGTGGTGCCCACCCGCGGCTGCTACCAGCATCGCCTGGATCGCGTCGTCGTTGCCGATCACATCGGCGAGGTCGAGCTCGTCTTCAGACGTGACCGGCACGGCGCGAAGCAGCGGCTCGACCGGAATCGGATCGACGTTCGAGCCGTGCCAGATCGCCGCGTCACGCAGGGACGCGACAGGCACGATGCGCACGCCAGGCACGAGTGCGGCCTCGTCTGCATTTCCGGTTGGCACCATCACCGTCGCGAAGCCAGCGCGCTGAGCGGCAAGAACCGAGGGCAACACTCCGTTAATTGGGCGCAGCCGCCCGTCGAGGCCAAGCTCGCCGAGGTGCACGACCGGTTCGATCGAGTCAACGCTCACCGCTCCCGAGGCGGCGAGCACGGCGATCGCGATACCGAGGTCGAAGCCGGAGCCCTGCTTCGGCAACGCTGCGGGCGACAGGTTGATGGTGATCTTGCGGTGCGGCAGCTCGAACCCCGCATTGGTGATGGCAGCGCGAACACGATCTTTTGCCTCGTTGAGCGCCGCGTCGGGAAGTCCGATGAGCACGAAATTGGGAAGTTGGTTAGAGAGGTCTGCTTCGATCTCGACGACGGCGCCGGTCATCCCGAGCAGTGAAATGGAGTGCGTTCGGCCCATCGCCATCAAAACACCCGCCGCAAGTGCTCGATCTGCACGCCGCCGGATCGCGGCGCAATCACGGCAACCGCGTCGATACGGATCGCGCCGAACTGCCCGGGATGCGCCTCGCACCACGCCGCCGCCAAGCGCCGCAATCGCGCGAGCTTGGCCACCGTGATCGCCTCGAGTGGATGCCCATACCCCAGCCCCGCCCGCGTCTTCACTTCGGCGAAGACCGTCTCGCCCCCCTCGCGCGCGACGATGTCGATCTCGCCGAGACTGCAGCGCCAGTTGCGTTCAACGATCGCAAGCCCGGCGCCACGGAGATAGTCAACCGCGAGGTCTTCGCCGCGCCGGCCGAGGGTGTCTTTTGCTGCCATGCGTCGAGGGTGACGTGGGGCGCGCGCACAAATGGCCCTCCCCCGACATGTGGGGAAGGACCAGCGGTGTGGTGGAGAACTAGTCCTCTACTCGGCGAGGATGCCGTACAGGGCCCGGCGGGTCTCGTCGAGCTTCGCGATCGCTGCGGCGCGCTGCTCGTCGGTTGCCGCAAAGCGGAACTGGTGCACCACGCCCATGAGCTTGACGATCGACTCGTGTAGGCCGGCGTCAGCCGACGCTTCAGCGGAAGCCGCGGCCCAGAGCTTGTCTAGCTCCTCCGCGTGATCCGTGGCGTAGGTGCGGCCGGGATCCGTCAGCTGAAACTCGGTGCGGCGGCCCTCGCCCACCGCTTCGATGAGTTCTTCGTCAACGAGCTGCTGCAGGGTCGGGTAGACCGAGCCGGGGGCCGGGGCGGGCGGCGCGGGGCGCTACGCATCGCGACGACTCAGCCCCGTGTCAACCCGAAACCGCCCCCAACACGTCGTGTCGGCAACACCCCCAATCAAAGGAGACCCCCATGAAGCACCGAATCGCCGCCACCGTCGCCGCAGCCGTCCTCGCCGTCGGGATCGCATCCCCCGCCGCCGCCGCGCCGTTGCCGCCCAACCCGAACACACCGGTAATTCCGAGCACACCGATCACCCCGAACAACCCGTTCATGCGCGGCATCCCGTCGCCGCGGGTGCCGTTCGTGCCCGCCTTCTTCCGGAACGCGAGCGTCACCCTGCCGACCTGCAAGCAGATTGGATCCGCCCGCATCTTCGCGATGTCGGCCTACCACTTCACGCTCATCGGCGACACGTCGAACCTCGCCGCGCACACTGGCTACGGCACAGAGCTCGCCTCGACCCACCCAATCATCGAAGACGGCGGCTACAGCTGCACCTTCCTCATTGAAGGCAGCAAGAACGAACTCATCATCTCGGTCGCACCGATCTCGCCCTACGACCGCAGCTATGTGCTCGCGCGCTACTTCGACACCTTCGGCACAACCCCGAGCTCAATCGGCGGAGAGAACGTCTACGTCGGCGGCGCTGGCACGAGCTGGCACGAAGTGAGCTTCCTGCTCGAGGATGGCGCGTGGGTCAGCGGCAAGGTGCACGACGAGGGTGACTTCTTTCCTGCGGTGCTGCAAGACGTGTCCGACATGGTGTACGAGCTCAACCACTGAGGGGTCGAGCTACTCGTCGAGCGCGAGTTCTTTCGGCAGCTCGAGCTCTTTGGCCGAGAGCTCTTCGACGTTGACGTCTTTGAACGTCAACACGCGCACGCTCTTGACGAAGCGGTCGGCACGGTAGACGTCCCACACCCAGACGTCGTTCATGGTCAGCTCGAAGTAGAAGTCGTGCTCGGTGTCTTGACGAATCAGTTCTACCTCGTTGGCAAGGTAGAAACGTCGCTCGGTCTCGACGACATAGCGGAACTGGCCAACGACATCGCGGTACTCGCGGTACAGCGCAAGCTCGACCTCGCGGTCGTAGTCTTCGAACTCGTCTTCATCCATACTGCGACGATTCTAACTGCGCGCCGCTGGCTATTCGACCGGAGCGGTCTTGAGCCACGTGCGCCGGTGCAGGTCGGTGGCCCCGAGCCTCGCGATCGCCTCGAAGTGCGCGGCTGAGCCGTAGCCCTTGTTTCCTGACCATCCGTAACCGGGGGTGACGGCATCCGCATCAATCATCAGTCGGTCGCGGTGCACCTTGGCCACGACGGATGCGGCCGCCACCGACGCACAATCCGCGTCGGCTTTCACCCGGGTCGTCACCGCCAGCGGCGTGGCGAGCACCGGGGTGAGCCAGTCGTGCGATCCGTCGAGCAAAATCACGCTCTCGCGCACCGAGGCGCCAAGCTCGTGCAACCGAACGAGCGCGCGCTTGCCAGCGAGCCCGAGTGCCGCGATGATGCCGATGCGATCGACCTCGTCAGCGGTCGCGAGGCCCACAGCCGTGAACAACGCCCAACTCGCGGCGAGCGGCGCGAGCTCTTCTCTGCGCTTCTCTGCCAGCATCTTCGAATCGCGAAGGCCGATCGGATGCGCGCCTACCCCCGCGTCAACCACCGCCAACCCCACAGCAACCGGGCCAGCAATCGCGCCACGCCCCACCTCGTCGCAGCCGATCACGTATCGGTGACCCCGCGCGTGCAGAGCCGTCTCGACCTCGAGAGTCGGATCAGCGATCGGGGTCACGCGCGATCTACTTGTCTACGCCTTGGAAGGTGAGCGGGTAGTCATCGAGCCAGGTCCACCGACTTGCGGGCCAGCTGATCAGTATCGCGCGGCCAACGACGTTGTCGATTGGCACGAATCCGCCGTTCGGATCATTGCGATGGAAGGCAGAGTCTGCCGAATTGTAACGGTTGTCGCCCAACACCCAGAGGTAGCCCTCTGGCACGGTCACCTCGAAGTCATCGGGCTTGACCTTCGTCACGCCGTCGGGAAGAAGAATGTACGGCTCCTCAAGCGGCACCCCGTTGACAGTGATTTGTCCGAAGTCATTGCAGCAGACAACGGTGTCGCCTGGCAGCCCGATCACGCGCTTGATGAGGTGGTCGTTGCTGTCTGGGGCGCTGAGTCCAATGAAGGCAAGCACGGCATCCACCGATTGAAGGAAGGGGCCCTGGTCTGGCTCGATCGTCGGGGTGAGCCAGCCACCCGGGTCGGTGAAGACGACGATGTCGCCGTGCTCGATCGGAACAAGCTCTGGAACGAGCTGGTTGACGATGATGCGGTCGTCGACGTGCAGCGTCCCCTCCATTGAGGGCGAGGGAATATAGAACGAGCGAATCAGGAAGGTCTTGATGAGGAACGAGATGAGCAGGGCAGCGACGAAGATGAGCAGGATGTCGCGCAAAAACAGTTTGAGGCCCTTTGACGACCTCTTGCGGTCGGCTGAGCGCTTTCTTCGCGTCGTCTCGCCTGCCTGGCTCTCGGCCAAAGCGCCCTCAAAGTCGTCGACCCGGCGTATGCGTACCGGCTGTTCTTCGCTTGTCATTAAACCCCTGAGCTCCCGGCCAATTGTATTGGGACGGGAGCTCAGCTGATGCCGAAACGCGAGACTACTAGTCGCGCTTCTCTTTGATCTTGGCTTTCTTGCCGCGCAGGTCGCGCAAGTAGTAGAGCTTGGCGCGACGCACGGCTCCGCGGGTGACGACCTCAATGTGGTCGATGATCGGCGAGTGCACCGGGAAGGTACGCTCGACACCCACCTGGAAGCTCACCTTGCGAACGCAGAAGGTCTCGCGAACGCCTTCGCCGGAGCGGCCGATGACGACTCCCTGGAAGACCTGAATACGTGCGCGCGTGCCTTCGACGATGTTGACGTGCACCTTGACGGTGTCGCCGGCGCGGAAGTCTGGAATGTTGTCGCGAAGCGACGCCTTGTCGAGTTCGTCAAGGATATGCATGGCAATTCGCTCTCTGTAACCGCGCACAGGTCGATCACGTGTTTCGGTGAATCTCGAGAAAGGAAGGCTTCGCAAGTGAACGGTTCCCCTGTGGCAGAACCGTGCGGAAGCACAAAGGGTCATTCTGCCATGTTTGGGGTTGGTGGCGCAAAGGCGGGGGCGGGCCCACGCGAACAGCTACTGGGAGATGAAGATTCCCGGAGGAACGCTAGCGGCAATATCGAAGGGGGAAAACTGACGGAGTGGGTGGATGGCACCTACAAGCTCTCCGCCGACGGGAATGAGTATTGGCTGTACTTTCACGGCACTACCGTGAACGAAACCAACTCAAATGATGTCGGACTTGAGAGTCTGGGGGTTACGCCCTGGGTTGCAGAGCGCCACTCAGAGATGACTGGTGCTGCGGGGAAGTTTTACGAGTGGACACATGGGGGACGTTACCCGGGCATCTACGTTCCCGAGTAGCGCACGCCCCTCTTTGCGCCCCACCCGCCAAACATGGCAGAATAACTCTTTGTGCTTCCGCACGGTTCTGCCACAGGGGAACCGTTCACTTGCGAAGCCTTCCTTTCTCGAGATTCACCGAAACACGTGATCGACC
>JANONY010000066.1:0-3745 GCA_031421055.1 Actinomycetes bacterium
CAGCGATGTGCTCGACAGCGACCTCCTCGCCGTGCGCGCCGCCGAGCTCTACTACGACCAGAACAAGACGCAAGACGAGATCGGCGCCATTCTCAGCCTCACCCGCTGGAAAGTCGGGCGGTTGCTCACGCACGCGCGCGAGCAGGGCATCGTGCGCATCGAGATCGTGCACCCACGCGCCAGGCGCGGCGGGCTCGAGCGCGCACTGGTCGAACGCTTTGGGCTGAGCGCGGCCGTGGTGATACCTGCATCTGACGAACTTCAGCACCACGTCGCGCGCGCCGCCGCCGACTACCTGACCGCGCTGCGCCCGGTGCCCCGAACCCTCGGGGTCAGCTGGGGCCGCACCATGCACCACGTCGCAGAAGCCTTGCCCATCGGATGGGCGACCGGCATCACCGTCGTGCAAATCAACGGGGGAGTCAGTCTCAATCGCCGCGCGGGTACCGCAGCGACCACCGCCGCGATGATCGCAGAAAAAGGTGCGGGACACGCGGTGCTGTTGCCCAGCCCCGCAATTCTCGAGCGCGTCGAAACCAAGCAGGCAATCGAGGCCGACCGCACGGTCGCGGGGGTGCTCGAACTCGCCCGCGATGCGAGCGCCCTCGTCTACAGCGCGGGAGTGGCTGACGAAAGTTCCGTGCTCGTCGACAGCGGCTACCTGACCACGGATGACGTCGTCGAACTCGTGCGCCGCGGCGCGGTCGGCGACGTGATCGGCCGCTATATCGACGCCAACGGCAACACCGTCGACCCCTCGCTCGACGAGCGTACGGTGGGAATCAGTCACGCGCAGCTGCGCGCCGCGGAGCTCGCGGTGTTCGTGATCGCTGGGACAAGCAAACACGACGTGGCGCGTGCGGTCGTCTCCAACGGCTTGTGCACGGTGCTCGTGACAGACGAGGGCACCGCCGACTTTTTGCTTGGTTCGAAGGGAACTATCTCATGACAATGTCACTGGCCCCGGCCGAACGAGCGATGCAGATACTCGGCGGTGATCTCACCGAGCGGGGGCTTCGCCTGCACCTCGAGGGTCTCTCTGGTGTCGACGCGGTTGGGCTCGAACAGCGGGCAGCCGACTTCGGCGCCCGGTCGATAAAGACCACATCCAAAGCGTGGGCGCTTGACCGCATCATCAGCCTCATCGACCTCACGACGCTCGAGGGTGCGGATACCCAGGGCAAGGTGCGCTCACTCGTCGCGAAGGCGGTGACGCCAGACCCGACCGACCAGTCGACGCCGCGCGTCGCCGCGGTCTGCGTCTACGGCGACATGGTGCCCTACGCCGTTGAGGCACTCGGCGCCGCGCACACCACCCGTACGGTCGAGGGCATCAACATCGCGGCTGTCGCCACCGCTTTTCCGAGTGGACGCGCCTCGCTGCGGGTCAAGCTCATGGACACCACCGACGCGGTTGCCTCCGGCGCCGACGAGATCGACATGGTGATCGACCGTGGCGCATTCCTCTCCGGCCGCTACGGCCAGGTCTTTGACGAGATCGTTGCGGTGAAAGAGGCCTGTCGTCGCGCAGACGGCAGCTACGCGCACCTCAAGGTGATTCTTGAGACCGGCGAACTCAACACCTACGACAACGTGCGCCGGGCCTCGTGGCTCGCGATTCTCGCCGGCGGTGACTTCATCAAGACCTCGACCGGCAAGGTGGCGCCGGCGGCCACGCTGCCCGTCACGCTGCTCATGCTCGAGGTGGTGCGCGATTGGCACCGGCTCACCGGCGAGAGAATCGGGGTGAAGCCGGCTGGCGGCATCCGCGCTTCGAAAGACGCGATCAAGTACCTCGTGACGGTCGCCGAGACCGTCGGCGAAGAGTGGCTGGTGCCGTCGCTGTTCCGCTTCGGAGCGTCGAGCCTGCTCAACGATGTGCTGCTTCAGCGGCAGAAACTCACCACCGGCCACTACAGCGGCCCCGACTACGTCACGCTCGATTAGTTCGCGCACCGAAGGAGACCCCATGTCATTTCTCGACTACGCGCCCGCCCCAGAGTCGACCTCGATTCTGCACCTGCGTAAGAACTACGGCTTGTTCATCGACGGCGAATTCGTTGACGGACACGGCACCCCGTTCGCCACCATCTCGCCGGCGACCGAGCAGAAGATCACCTCGATTGCCAACGCGAACGCGCACGACGTCGACCTCGCCGTCGCGGCCGCGCGCCGTGCGTACGACCGCACCTGGTCGAAGCTGAGCGGTGCCGATCGCGGAAAGTACCTGTTCCGCATCGCGCGACTCGTGCAGGAGCGCGCGCGTGAGCTCGCGGTTGCAGAGAGCCTCGACAACGGCAAGCCGATCAAAGAGAGTCGGGATGTCGACATCCCCTTGGTCGCCGCTTGGTTCTTCTACTACGCGGGCTGGGCTGACAAGCTCGACTACGCCGGTCTCGGGGCGAATCCCCGCGCGCTCGGGGTCGCGGCTCAGGTGATTCCGTGGAACTTTCCGCTGCTCATGCTCGCCTGGAAGATCGCGCCGGCGCTCGCCGCTGGCAATACCGTCGTGCTCAAGCCTGCCGAGACCACTCCACTCACGGCGCTGCTTTTCGCCGAGATTCTGCAGCAGGCAGAACTGCCTCCCGGCGTGGTCAACATCATCACGGGCGCGGGCGACACGGGTCAGGCGCTCGTCAATCACCCGGATGTCAACAAGGTCGCCTTCACCGGCTCGACCGGCGTGGGCCGCGCGATCGCCAAATCGATTGCGGGCACAGGCAAAAAGCTCACGCTCGAGCTGGGTGGAAAAGCCGCGAACATCGTCTTCGACGACGCACCAATCGACCAGGCGATCGAGGGCATCGTCAACGGCATCTTCTTCAACCAGGGGCACGTCTGCTGCGCTGGGTCACGACTGCTCGTGCAGGAGAACATTCACGACGAGGTGCTCGATCGCCTCAAGCAACGACTGTCGACGCTGCGGCTCGGCGACCCGCTCGACAAGAACACCGACATCGGTGCGATCAATTCGCGAGAGCAGCTCGAGCGTATTCGCGAACTCTCCGACATTGGGGAGGCCGAAGGCGGCGACCGTTGGACCGCTGAGTGCGTGATTCCAGACAAGGGTTTCTGGTTCGCCCCGACGATTTTCGACAACGTGTCGACCAGCTCACGCCTCGCACGCGAAGAGGTGTTCGGGCCGGTGCTCGCGGTGTTGACCTTTCGTACGCCGGCCGAGGCGATCGCCAAGACCAACAACACCCCGTACGGGCTTTCTGCCGGAATCTGGAGCGAGAAGGGCTCGAAGGTGCTCGCGGTTGCCGACCAGCTCAAAGCCGGAGTCATCTGGGCGAACACCTTCAACCGCTTCGACCCGTCGAGCCCCTTCGGCGGCTACAAAGAGTCGGGGTAC
The DNA here is from genome assembly GCA_031421055.1 of Actinomycetes bacterium. GTDB lineage: Bacteria > Actinomycetota > Actinomycetes > Actinomycetales > Microbacteriaceae > Conyzicola. The sequence goes on from JANONY010000066.1 coordinate 3,356, forward strand.
GGACGCGAGGGCGGCCGACACGGACTCGCGTCGTACCTGCAGTCTGCCGGTGCGGTCGCGCATCCGACCGCCGTTCGTCGTGCCGTCGTCACCACCAAGAAAGCAAGCAAATGACCCGCCTCGCCGTACCGAAGACCTACAAGCTCTACATCGGCGGCAAGTTTCCGCGCAGCGAGAGCGGCCGCATCTACGAGGTGACCTCGGCGAAGGGCGCGTTTCTTGCCAATGCGGCACAAGCCAGCCGCAAGGATGCGCGCGACGCCGTCGTTGCGGCGCGCGCAGCCGTCGCTGGCTGGTCGTCGGCGACCGGATACAACCGCGCGCAAGTGCTGTACCGCATCGCTGAGTTGCTCGAGGGGCGTCGCGCCCAATTCGTCGACGAGATCGTGG